>JABDJG010000301.1 GCA_013002595.1 Hyphomicrobiales bacterium
GGCGGGGGAGCGGGCCGGTGCCGATTAAACGCTGCAAGCGTTTGGGAATATATAACGTGTTTGAGACACTTCAGGACCGCCTGGGCGGGATTTTCGACAAGCTGACGGGGCGCGGGGCGCTTTCCGAGGCTGATGTCGATACCGCCATGCGCGAAGTGCGCCGCGCCCTCATCGAGGCAGACGTGGCGCTGGAAGTGGTGCGCGAGTTCGTCGGCAAGGTCAAAGAGCAGGCGGTTGGCCAGGATGTCGTCAAGTCCGTCACACCGGGCCAGATGGTCGTCAAGATCGTCAATGACACGCTGGTCGAAACGCTCGGCTCGGAAACCGAACCGCTCAGCCTCAATGCCTCCCCGCCGGTGCCGATCCTGATGGTCGGCCTGCAGGGCTCGGGCAAGACGACAACGACCGCAAAGATCGCCAAACGCCTCACCGAGCGGGACAAAAAGAAAGTCCTGATGGCCTCGCTCGACACCCGCCGCCCGGCCGCCCAGGAGCAGCTGGAAATTCTCGGCAAGCAGGTCAATGTCGATACCCTGGAGATCATCAAGGGCGAAGACCCGGTCACCATCACCAAGCGCGCCATGTCGGAGGCCCGCCGCGGTGGCTATGACGTCGTCATACTCGACACCGCCGGCCGGCTTCACATCGATGAAGAGCTGATGGCCGAAACCGTCGCCATCCGCGATGTCGCCAAGCCGCACGAGACCCTCTTGGTCGCCGATGCGCTGACCGGCCAGGACGCGGTCAATCTGGCGAAAAGCTTCAATGAAAAGATCGGCGTCTCCGGCATCGTCCTGACCCGTGTCGACGGCGATGGCCGCGGCGGTGCGGCCCTGTCGATGCGCGCCGTCACCGGCAAGCCGATCAAGCTGATGGGCACCGGCGAAAAGCTTGAAGGCCTGGAAGACTTCCACCCCGGCCGCATCGCCTCGCGCATTCTCGGCATGGGCGATGTCGTTTCGCTGGTTGAAAAAGCCTCCCAGACGCTCGATCACGACAAGGCGCTGGACATTGCCAAGCGCATGAAGAAGGGCCTGTTCGACCTCAACGACCTGGCCGAACAGCTCAAGCAGATGCAAAAACTCGGCGGCATGTCGGGCGTCCTCGGCATGATGCCGGGCGTCGGCAAGATCAAGAAGCAGCTCGAGGGCGTCGACCTCGACAAGACCGTCCTGCAGCGCCAGCTCGCCATCATCTCCTCGATGACGCCAAAAGAGCGCGCACGGCCCAAGATGCTGAACGCCTCGCGCAAGAAACGCATAGCCAAGGGTTCGGGCGCCGAGGTTCAGGAGATCAACCGCCTCTTGAAGATGCACATCCAGATGGCATCGATGATGAAGAAGATGGGCAAGGGCAAAGGCATGTTCGGCAAGATGTTCGGTGGCGGTGGCGAGATGCCCGACGCGGCCGAGCTGGAAAAGATGCAGGCCGAACTCGGCAATATGGACCCCAATGCCCTGCCACCGGAACTACAGGACATGGCCAAGGGCAAGATGCCCGGCCTGCCCGGTCTCGGCGGCGGCCTGCCAGGCCTCGGCGGCAAAGGATTACCCGGTCTGGGCGGCGGCCTGCCGCGCCTGCCCGGCAAGAAGAAATAGCCTCAATTCAAAGACACTAGACCCAAGGAGTTCAACAACACATGTCAGTGAAAATCAGACTAGCCCGTGGCGGCTCAAAGAAGCGGCCATACTACCGTATTGTGGTCGCCGACATCCGCTCACCGCGCGATGGCCGTTTTATCGAAAAGGTCGGTTCCTGGAACCCGATCCTGCCCAAGGATTCGACCGACCGCGTCACCCTCGATGAAGAGCGCATCAAATACTGGCTCGGCGTTGGCGCCCAGCCGACCGACCGTGTCATGCGTTTCCTTGATCAGGCCGGCCTTGCCAAGCGCACGCCGAGCAACAACCCGCAAAAAGCCCAGCCGGGCAAGAAGCGTGTTGAGCGCGAAGCTGCCGAAGCCGAAGCCAAGAAGGCTGCTGAAGAAGCCGCTGCAGAAGCACCGGCAGAAAAAGCACCAGCTGAAGAGGCCGCTGCCGAGGAGGCTCCTGTTGAAGAAGCTGCCGCTGAAGCACCGGCTGAGGAGGCTCCTGTTGAAGAAGCTGCCGCTGAAGCACCGGCTGAGGAAGCTCCTGCAGAAGAGGCCCCTGCTGAAGAAGCTGCTGCCGAGGCTCCCGCTGAAGAAGCCGCTGCAGTAGAAGCACCAGCTGAGAAAGAAAAGGCCAGCTAGGGCCGCTGTGCGATGGCTTCGGGCAGTGACCGCCATGTGGTGCTCGGCATCATCACCAGCGCGCATGGAATTTGCGGTGAGGTGAAGCTGAAAAGCTTCACCGAGGACCCGGAAGCCATTGCCGGATACGGGCCACTTGCGACCAAGGCTGGCGGTTCACTCGAGATCCAGTCGCTGAAGCCGTCGAAAAACGGTTTCATCGCCCGGATCAAGGGCGTGAGTGACCGCAACCAGGCCGAAGCGCTCAGGGGCACCGAATTGCGGGTCGAGCGTGACAAGCTGCCCGAACCGGGCAATGAGGAGTTCTACTACGCCGACCTGGTCGGGCTGAATGCCGAGACACCGGACGGTCAAGGCTATGGCAAGGTAACTGCGGTTCATGACTTCGGCGCTGGCGATCTGCTCGAGATCCAGCTCACCGGCACCAGCAAGACCGAGCTGATTGCCTTTACGGCCGAAACCGTACCGGCAATCGAGATCGCAAACGGCCGTATCATCGTCGTGCCGCCAGTTGAGGACGAAGAAGAAGACAAATGACCTTTGCCGCAAGTGTTCTGACCCTTTATCCGGACATGTTTCCGGGCCCCTTGGGTCTGTCGCTCGCAGGCGCCGCACTCGAGGCCGGCACATGGTCGCTGGACGTCACCAACATCCGCGACCACGCAAGCGACCGTCATCACACCGTTGATGACACGCCGGCAGGTGGCGGCCCGGGCATGGTGATGAAGCCGGACGTACTGGCTGCTGCGATTGATGCAGCTGCGCCGGCAGACGATGAAAGGCCACGGTTCCTGATGAGCCCGCGTGGGCGCAGGTTCGACCAGGCGATGGCCCGCAACGTTGCCGAGGCAGGCGGTGCAGTCATCGTGTGCGGCAGGTTCGAAGGTATAGACGAGCGCGTCATCGAGGCGCGCAAACTGGAGGAGATAAGTATCGGCGATTATGTGCTCTCGGGCGGTGAACCGGCAGCGATCGTCTTTCTCGATGCAATTGTCCGGCTCTTGCCCGGTGTGATGGGCTGCAACCTGTCCGGCATCGAGGAAAGTTTTGAAAACGGCCTGTTGGAGCACCCGCACTACACCAGGCCGCGCGACTTTGAGGGCCTGACCATACCGGACGTCCTGTTGTCCGGCGATCATGCCGCAATTGCCCGCTGGCGCCACCAGAGGGCCGAACAACTGACTGCCGAACGCCGACCTGACCTGCTGACGGTGGATCGCAATGAAAAAACGACGGTAAATTAAGGCTGACGCCTCGATTTGCCATCTAGAGCGCGATCGGTATTGAATGGATCATTCAATACCGTGAATCGCCCTCTAACATACTGAAGTCGATCAGGTTTATCGATTTTGATTGAAATAATCAAAATCGATCCTGATCTAGGAGATTGATTTTTTGGCTCATGACGGGTAAAGACCCGCCATCTCATAAAGGATAGTACCGATGAACATCATTCAGCAGCTCGAAACAGAGCAGGCCGCTGAGATCGCTGCCAAGCGCCAGCTGCCCGATTTCGCCCCCGGCGATACCGTGGTTGTCGCCGTGCGCGTAACCGAAGGCTCACGTTCGCGAATTCAGAATTTCGAAGGCGTCGTGATCGGCCGCTCCGGCGGCGGCCTCAACGAAAACTTCACCGTGCGCAAATTGTCTTACGGGGAAGGCGTTGAGCGGGTATTCCCGATTTATTCGCCGATTGTTGAAGGCGTAAAGATTGTCCGCCGCGGCAAGGTCCGGCGCGCCAAGCTTTATTATCTGCGTGGTCTGACCGGCAAGCGCGCCCGTATCACCGAAAAGAAGACGGCAATCGTTCCCAAGACCGGTGCGGCGCCGAATGCCGAAGACAAAGCTCCAGAAATCGTCGATGACATTGCACTCATCGCCGGCGTTGGCGATACGATTGCAGAAAAGCTTGCTGCTGAAGGCGTAAAGAGCCTAACGCAGATCGCTGCCTGGACCGCTGAAGACATCGAAGATTACAACGAAAAGCTCAGCCTGGGCGGCCGCATCGAACGCGACGAGTGGGTCGAGCAGGCCAACGAACTGCTGGCCGGTGAAGCACCGCGCGCCAAGGTCGACCAGAAAAAGGCCGAAGAGGCCGAGGACGGCGAATAGAAATTCCAGTTTGGCACGTTGCCAAACAACAAAGGGCCGGTCACTGACCGGCCCTTTTTATTGTCCGCAAACTCGTCATTCCGGCGAAAGCCGGATTCCAGAATCACAATAGGCGGTCGTACGTGTGGGTCTTGGACCCCGGTTTTCACCGAAATGACGATTTACTCGCTATTCTTCACCACCGCCACAATCGGCCCCATCGGCCGGCCCCAGTCGGCCCGGCTCAGCCCCGGTGCATAAAGGCTTGAGATCGTGCCGTCAAAGAACAGCGCGTTGGGCGTTTTCAGCTGATCGCGGAACAGGCTGCCGAATTGATGGAAGGTGACAAAATCTTCCGAGATGACGAAGATCACCGTATTGCCGCCATCCTTCACACCGACCCCGTTGCGCCGTTTGCGTGACGTTGAGTCTTCCAAAAACCGCGGGTGCAGCTTGCCGTCGATGACCAGCATCGGCCCTGATTGGCTGGCGATGCGCGGCTTGATACCGCTCCTGGTGAAGGCGCCGGTTTCGGCAACGCCGGCCTTGCCGCCGGCCATGTAGAATACACCGTTCGGTTTGAGGTGGAAGTTGCCGGGGCCATCGCGGTGGTTGGCGGCCTTGAGGCTCTTGCTGTCTTCCACATAAAGTCCGATCGGCGCCAGCGCGTCGTTGTACATGCCGGCATTCATGGCAAAGGACAGTTCCTTGCCCTGATCGTCCAGATACATCCGCAGTCGCCTGAAACTCCCAAACGCCTCGTTGCCCCCGTCACGCCAGAACAATTCGATCTGCTCGCGCCGGACATCGAACTGACAAACCGTATAGTCGTTGTCCAGATATCGCACGGGCTTGCAGGCCGTGCCTGCCTGGGCACCAAGCATCGCCGGCATCATGGCAATGACCAGTCCGGCAACCACCCCAGCACCTATCGCAGACTTCAGCCGTCCCGTTCTCATGCCGTTACTATACCGCACTGCGATCAAGCTGGCGATGCGGGCGAAAAGCGGAAATGACCCGTGATCTGAAAGGCAAAAAGGCTGTCCTCCAGCCGCGTACCGGCGCCGATATTATGCACAACCATGGGCCGCGTGCCGTCGGCGCTGGCACGATGGCTGACGATAGCCATATGCGGCAGGTTACCGGGCAGCATCTGGGAAACAATATCGCCCGGCTTGTAGTCTTGGGCCCAATTGGTCACATCAAGCCGCGCTTGGCGCCGTTCAAAGAACACCTCCAGGTTGAGCACCCGGCGGTGATCGATGTTGCGGTCCGGCCGCTTCAGGCCCCAGCGATTGGGATACCTGGAAAAATTGCGTCGCATATCCTCATGCACCAGCTGCTGCAGGTCGATGCCAAATGCATCACGGTAGGCCCGGATCACCACATCCGAGCACACACCGCGCTCGATCGGCACATCACCCATCGGATAGGAAAGCCCAACATAGGCCGGATCATAGATCGTCGTGCGGCCAATCTGGCTTATCGCCGCTGAAACGAGCTTTTGCGCCCAGGGCTCGCTTTGCGCGAAAACCTGATTGCCTGCAAAGCTCACCGGCAAGGGCCAAACCAGCGCACCACCGGCCACCACGAACAACCCAGCACTTAAAAATCGCCGTGAAATCATTCAAGGTCCTCCATGTCATGCCCGCTCGGCTATTCTGATTGACGCCACATTGCGGCAGAACTGTGGGACATATGTTCAACATTCCTGCAAATGTCTCCGGCAAATAAAAGGGCTGACAAACCGCGCCGCAGACACTATTTTCGCCGCAAGTTCATCACGCTTTCAGGGACCAAGACAACCATGGCCGGGCTACGCACGCTGTACGACAAGATCTGGGACGATCATCTGGTTCACGAGGCAGACGACGGCACCTGTTTGCTTTACATCGACCGCCACCTCGTTCACGAAGTCACCAGCCCACAGGCCTTCGAAGGCCTGCGCATGACGGACCGGACCGTGCGCCACCCCGAAAAGACCCTTGCCGTCGTCGACCACAATGTTCCAACGACCGACCGTTCACAGGGCATCGACGACCCCGAAGCCAGGGAACAGGTCGAAGCTCTGGCCAAGAACGCTGCACAGTTCGGCATCGATTATTTCGACGAGACCGACCGGCGTCAGGGCATCGTCCACATCATTGGTCCCGAACAGGGCTTCACCTTGCCCGGCACCACCATCGTGTGCGGCGACAGCCATACCTCGACGCACGGCGCATTCGGCGCACTGGCGCATGGTATCGGTACGTCTGAAGTTGAACACGTTCTGGCCACCCAGACCTTGATCCAGAAGAAAGCCCGCAACATGCGGGTCCAGGTCGACGGCAAACTGGCCACCGGTGCGACCGCCAAGGACATCATCCTGGCCATCATCGGCGAGATCGGCACAGCCGGCGGCACCGGCCATGTTATCGAGTTTGCCGGTGAAGCCTTCACGGACCTGTCGATGGAAGGCCGCATGACGGTCTGCAACATGACCATCGAGGGCGGCGCACGCGCCGGCATGATTGCCCCTGATCAAAAAACCTTCGATTATCTCAAAGACACTCCGCGGGCCCCCAAGGGTGCCGACTGGGATGCCGCCATGAGGTACTGGGAAACGCTGCACTCTGACGACGGTGCTCATTTCGATCAGATCATCAAGCTGGATGCCGCAATCCTGCCGCCAATCGTCACCTGGGGCACCAGCCCGGAAGACGTGGTCTCGGTGCCCGGCGCGGTGCCGGACCCGGCAACCGTCGAGGATGAAACCCGCCGCCAGGCGCTGCTCCGCAAGCTCGACTATATGGGCCTGACCGCCGGCACCAGGATGACGGACATCGAGATCGATCGGGTGTTCATCGGCTCATGTACAAACGGGCGCATTGAGGATCTGCGCGCCGCCGCCGAGGTTGCCAGGGGCAAATCGGTCAACGGCCACGTCAACGCGATGATCGTGCCCGGCTCCGGCATCGTCAAGGAGCTGGCCGAAGCCGAGGGCCTGGACAAGATTTTCACCGATGCCGGCTTTGAATGGCGCGAGCCGGGCTGTTCCATGTGCCTTGCCATGAATGCCGACAAGCTGGCGCCAGGCGAGCGCTGCGCCTCGACCTCGAACCGCAATTTTGAAGGCCGCCAGGGCTACAAGGGCAGAACCCATCTGGTCTCGCCCGCCATGGCCGCTGCCGCTGCGATCGCCGGTCATTTCGTCGATATCCGCGACTGGAAATAATCAGGCCGCAATTTGCTGATCACAGCAGGTTGAGGCCTGAGCTATCGAAACTTTGGCTGCGCACCTTGAACGCGCGATGAGAATCGGGCTTAAGCTTGTCACATTGGTCGGGATCGATTTGGATTTAACCAATCGAAATCGATACGCCTGATCCCCCTCCGAAGCTGATTTTCACACGAAAAAATTGCATTCTCGGCTGAATAACAAGGCGAAAAGATTGAATTATCATAAAAATAGCACTACTTATGACCTTGCGGTAAATGACAAGCAGAACATCAGTACCGCCAAGTGACATATGTCACAGCACAGCCAAGGCGTCCGGGGGCATAATCGGACAACATGAACACCCGATGAACGGTCTGTTAAGCATACCGTAAGTCACCAGATGATATGAAAGCACCAAGTTCAATGAGTAGTCCGACTGAGTGGGAGACGCCTGACATGACACCGACAATCAAAGCCGACGACAATTTTTTGCGCCGCATCCTGTTTGCACTGATCTTTTGTGCTGTCGTCACCGGCGGTGTTGCTGCCTACGCTGCGGTGTCCGCTGACCAAACCGGCGTTGTCAATCTGTCCATGTCGCTGTAAAGGCCGCATCCCCTGACCATTCCGGAAACCCGGAATTCCCTCGCCATTCCCTTGATTCTCAGTCCGTTTCCGCGCAAACAATGCATTACCTGAAGCTTTGCTGAGAGAACCTTGATGGACAAGTTCACTTCCCTGACCGGCGTTGCCGCGCCGATGCCCCTGATCAACGTCGACACCGACATGATCATTCCCAAGCAATATCTCAAGACGATCAAGCGCACCGGGCTGGGAACCGCGCTGTTCTCGGAGATGCGCTATGACGATGACGGCAACGAGCGCAGCGAATTCGTGCTCAACCAGCCGGCCTACCGGAACGCCAAGATTATTGTCGCCGGCGAAAATTTCGGCTGCGGCTCATCGCGCGAGCACGCCCCCTGGGCACTGCTCGATTTTGGCATCAAATGCGTGATTTCGACCTCTTTTGCCGACATCTTCTACAACAACTGCTTCAAGAACGGCATTCTGCCCATCGTCCTGCCGCAGGCAGACGTCGACAAGCTTATGGAAGACGCCGAGCGCGGCGCCAATGCAACGATCACTGTTGATCTTGCAAGCCAGGAGATCACCGGCCCGGACGGCGGTACAATCCGCTTTGACATCGACCCGCACCGCAAGCACTGCCTGTTGAACGGGCTTGATGACATTGGCCTGACCATGGAGAAATCCGGCTCGATTGATGCTTATGAGACCAAAGCCAGCTCAGCCCGGCCATGGGCGTAACACCTTGCGCTTGATCCCCCGCACAGCTCTGGCGCTTGCCTTTCTGGCGCTTGTGCCGGCAAACGCCGGTGCAGCATCGCTCGCCTCATGCGCTGCCGGACTGAAGAAACAAGCCTTGCGCAACGGCGTCAAAAGATCGGTTGCCGACAAGGCTTTTGCCGGCATCAAGTTCGATGAAAAGGTCATCCGCTTCTCACGCTCGCAACCTGAATACCGTACCCCGATCTGGGACTACATGGCCTTTCTTGTCGATCCCGAGCGGATTGCCGACGGCAAGGCGATGATGAAGAAACACGACCGCACCTTGCGCGCCGTTGAAAAGAAATATGGTGTCGACCGCTACATCATCGCCGCCCTGTGGGGCATTGAAAGCAACTATGGCCGCCACCGCGGTGACTTCTTTCTGCCGCACGCGCTCACCAATCTGGTGTGCGCTGGGCGCAAATCGAGATTTTTCCGCCGCGAGCTTTTGCAGGCGCTGAAAATCGTCTCGCGCGGCGATGTGCGCCTGAAGGACCTGACGAGTTCGTGGGCCGGCGCCTTCGGCCAGACCCAGTTCATCCCCTCGACCTACCGCCGGCTTGCCGTCGACTTCGACAAGGATGGCCGCCGTGACCTGGTGCGCTCCATACCCGATGCCCTTGCCTCAACCGCCAACTTCCTGCGAAACGCCGGCTGGCGCTCGGGCCAGGGCTGGGGGTATGAGGTCCGCCTGCCGAAGGGCTATCGCGGCACCTCGGGCCGAAAGCGGCGCGCATCGCTGTCGACCTGGGGCAAACGCGGCATCACCAGATTGAGCGGCAAACGCCTTGCCGGCAGCCGCAAGGCGGCACTGATCCTGCCGGCCGGCCGCAAGGGACCCGCCTTCATCGTCTACCGCAATTTCAATGCGATCTATTCCTACAACGCTGCCGAGAGCTATGCGCTCGCCATCTCGCATCTGTCCGACCGCCTGAAGGGCCGTCCCGCCATCGCCAAGGCCTGGCCGACCAGCGATCCCGGTCTCACCCGCGCCCAGCGGCTTGAGTTGCAAAAACTCCTGATCAAGGCCGGTTACGACATCGGCGAGGCTGACGGCCGCATCGGCCCGATCACCAAAAAAGCGATCAAGAAGGTCCAGAGAAAACACAAGATGAAGGCCAACGGCCGCCCCAGCATGAAGGTCTACAAACATCTCGGCGGGACGTAGATTACGATCAGAATGGATTACGGCATGTCAAACGGCCGCCCCGCACGCAAGATGGGCTCACCATCCCGGATCACGCCAAAGAACGCCGTATAGCGCCCACGCGGCCAGCGCTCGCCCTTGCGCCTCTTGCCGGCGAACAGCATATATTGCGCCTTGCGCCTGGTCAGCGTAACGGAGTTGCGGCCAACTTCGCCTTCGGGCCCTTTAAGAACCGCAACCAGCCGATCGCCCTTTTCAAGGTTTATCGCCCAGCCCCAGGCCACCAGCGCCGGGCTCTCGGGTGCCGGCACGAACCCTCGAACCGCACCTGTTTCGACCTCGCTGAGGCTTACTTTACCGCCCGAAAATCCGACATCCAGCACCTGCCCGGGACGGTATTTCAGCCCCTCCATTGTGCTCGCGCGCCACAAAGGCGTGGTGCCGGGCCCGCAGATGCCCGTATCGGCGCCAGGCCCCGCGAACGGATCAATTGCCTTGCCGTCCTTGCGAACAACGAACTCCACATGGGCAAATCCGGCAGCTCCCGAATAACCGATCGCACCCAGCACATCGCCGGCGCGGACCTCATCGCCCTTGCGCACCCGCACGGAGTCGCGCTTCATATGACAATATTGCGTCTGCCAACCGTTCAGATGTTCCAGCACCACGCCGTTGCCGCACTGACGGTTCTTGATTGCTGCGGGCATCGAGGGCGATTTGACAAGCTGATCGGCCATCCCGTCCCGGCGGCCCGTGACAATGCCATCGGCAGCGGCCAGCACGGCCACATCGCTCTCTGCATCCGCGGTTGAGCGCAGCCGGATATCTGTGCCCTTGTGCCCGTCGGCGCTTTGCCGCCCGCACGAGTAATCCTTGAACCCGGGGCCTGGATCATGATCGAAATACTGCTGGACGAAGCAATCGCGGCCGATTTCGCACTTGACCGGCAACTGGAGCTTTATCGGTTCAGCCGCATCGGCATGCCAGATCATGAAACCTGCCGGCAATGCTGCCAATACGGCTCTTGTCATCCATCCCATCACGGTTTACCCAAAGCTCACGAATGGCCTCTCGCGTACTGCACGGCCTGAACTCATACAAACGGGATTGTTGACAACATGGCAACTCACAAACTGTTTTTGCTCCCTGGCGACGGCATCGGCCAGGAAGTCATGGCCGAAGTCGAGCGCGTCATCGGCTGGTTCAACCAGCGCGGCGTTGCGTCATTCGAAACCGAAAGCGGGCTGGCCGGCGGCACCGCCTATGACACCCATGGCGAGGCGATCAGCGATGCCGACATGGCGCTGGCCGACAGCGCCGATGCGGTCCTGTTCGGTGCCGTTGGCGGGCCCAAGTGGGACGGCGTTGACTATGACAAGCGCCCCGAGGCCGGCCTGTTGCGCCTGCGCAAGGACCTGGAGCTGTTCGCCAACCTGCGCCCGGCGATCTGTTATCCCGCGCTGGCCGATTCATCATCCCTGAAGCGTGAACTGGTTGAAGGCCTCGATATCCTGATCGTGCGCGAGCTGACCGGCGGCACCTATTTTGGCGAACCCAAGACCATCACCGACCTCGGCAATGGCCAGAAGCGCGCTGTCGACACCACCGTTTACGACACCTACGAAATCGACCGCATCGCAAGGGTCGCCTTCGATCTGGCCAAGACCCGTTCCAACCGGGTTGCCTCCAGCGAAAAGCGCAATGTCATGAAGAACGGCGTGCTGTGGAACGAAGTCGTCAACCAGGTCCATGCCGAAAGCTACCCGGATGTCGAACTGGAACATGTTCTGGCCGACAACTGCGCCATGCAACTGGTCCGCAATCCCAAGCAGTATGACGTGATCGTCACCGACAACCTGTTCGGCGATATCCTGTCGGACGTCGCCGCCATGCTGACCGGCTCGCTCGGCATGTTGCCGTCGGCCTCGCTCGGCGCGCCCGACGGCAAGACCGGCAAGCGCAAGTCGCTTTATGAACCGGTGCACGGCTCTGCGCCCGACATTGCCGGCCACAACCTCGCCAACCCGATCGCCATGATCGCCTCCTTCGCCATGGCGATGCGCTATTCGCTTGGCATGGGCAACTGGGCCGGCAAGGTCGAACAGGCGATCTCGGCCACCCTCGACAAGGGCCTGAGAACCGGCGACATCATGCAGGACGGCATGACCCAGATCGGCACCACCGAGATGGGCGAAGCGATCGTCGATGAACTGGAGGCGATCGCCTAGGGTTTGTACTGATTATCCCGAGCCAGTGACGCGATCCATGCGAATGTCCGGCAAGTATCCGGTTCCGGACCTTTTCAAACACGTCTCCGCAAGGCGAAATTGTGCCACAAACGGTCGTTTAAAGAGAGTGAGTTAGCCGGAAGCACTTTGACCTACGTCAACGCATGTCGTCATGCCGATGTAATCATGGGAGCATGTTCAAGAACGTTGTCTTAAAGCCGCAGGTTACGATGTTGGGGGTGCTGTCTTGGGCCCTCCCATTCATACTGTCCGTTCCTGTTCTTCGATCAGGCCGGACAACTCATCGTTAATGAACCACTCTTCAAGTCGCTTATGGTTGTTGCCGGTGGCGGTGGCGATGTCGCTCTTCTGGTCGTGGTGTTTCGGGGCGTTGAGGCAACCCTGTAGTCTGGCGTTGCGATAGGATGCTACTGGTTGATTCTGAATCTGGTGCTCGATTTGCTAGTTCTTTTGCCTATGTCGGGCATGGCGCTTGCCGACTACTTAAATAACATCGGCCTGAGATATTTGCTGCTCCCTATAATAGCCGCTGCATTGGGTGCTGTGGCACAACGATCCGCATAAGGCACAAAAACTCATGACCAAAGAGCTGAACTTAGAAGGAAAATGCATGTGTGGTGCGGTCAAGTTGTCTGCGACCGCCAAAAAGCCCAGTGTCGTTGCTTGCCATTGTGACATGTGCCGACGCTGGTCAGCAGGGCCATTTATGGCGGTGAATTGTCAAACCGTGACCTTTGAGGGCCAAGAAAACATCAGCCGAATACGCTCGTCCAACTGGGCCGAACGTGGTTTTTGTGCCAAATGCGGCTCAAACCTTTTCTATCACATCGTCGAGAGTAGTGATTACCAAATTGCTGCCGGCCTTTTCGACGATCAATCAATGCTACGCATGTCGTTGCAGGTCTTCGCGGACTGCAAACCGGAATTCTATGAATTTTCCAACAAAACGAAAATGATGACAGGTGCAGAAGTGATTGCCATGTTCGCGCCTCCAGCGAAGTGAGCCGATGAATCGCGTTAACGGCGCTGACAATTTGGCCGTTGCGGGTTGTTTTGTCTGTATCCAGGAGAATTCACCCTGTTGTTGTCCGCTTGTCTGGACGCACGACGCTACAATTTGTCGGCTAGGTCGGCGGGTGTCTCCGGTCCATCCATCCAATCGTGGTAACAGGCGCCGTCGATGTTGTGGCAACT
>JABDJG010000322.1 GCA_013002595.1 Hyphomicrobiales bacterium
CCAATTGGCCGGCCAGCCAGTCTTCGGGAATGAGTCGGTCCGGGCCGGTAATGTATCGGTAGATCCGGCGAATAAGATTGGCATGTTCGGCGCTTGAGATATTGCGGTAGTCGGGGATCTGACACACATCCCAAAGGGCTTCGATCTGTGCCTGGCTGGAGGCCACGGCCCGGATTTCATCATCACGGCTCAACAGTTCCAGGGCTTCGATGTCGGCAGTCGGCTGTGCTCTTGTCAGCCCCTTCATTCTTGGCATGGCGGTCAAACTTGATTTGAGTGCCTCCAACGATGAGAACGTCAGATTGTGATTGCGCCATTGCAGGACCCTGGCGGCCTCGAACCGGTGGTTTTCCAGGCGATCAATAACTTCAGGATCGAAGGGACGTGCCTTTCCAGTTACACCGAAGGTGCCGTCATCCAGATAACGTCCGGCACGGCCGGCGACCTGGGCCAGTTCGGGTGCGGTCAGATCGCGGAACTGGAAACCGTCAAACTTGCGGGTGGCGGCAAAGGCGACATGGCCAATGTCCATGTTCAATCCCATGCCGATAGCATCAGTGGCCACGATATGATCGACATCGCCGTTCTGGTAAAGTGCAACTTGCGCATTGCGGGTGCGCGGGCTAAGGGCGCCCAGCACAACAGCAGCGCCACCGCGCTGGCGGCGGATGAGTTCGGCAATGCCGTAGACCGCTTCGGCAGAAAAAGCGACGGTGGCCGAACGCCGTGGCAGGCGGGATATCTTCTTGGAACCGGCGAAGCTGAGGTTGGACAGGCGGGGGCGGCTTTCAAAACGCACGCCGGGGACGAGTTGTTCGATCAACGGGCGCATGGTTGCAGCACCCATCAGCATAGTGTGATCGCGCCCGCGCCAGTGCAGGATGCGATTTGTGAAGACATGACCGCGCTCAAAGTCGGTCGCCAGCTGGACCTCGTCGATCGCCATGAACGACACATCGATATCGCTCGGCATGGCCTCGACGGTGCACACCCAGAAGCGGGCGTTGACGGGCACTATCTTTTCTTCGCCGGTGATCAGTGCGACGGCCTCAACGCCGGCTATGCCAACCGCCCGCTCGTAGACCTCGCGCGCCAACAGGCGCAGCGGCAGTCCGATCATGCCGGTTGAGCTGGCCAGCATCTGCTGGACGGCCATATGGGTCTTACCAGTGTTGGTGGGTCCAAGGACGGCGGTGACTTTTGCAGGTGTCATAAAAGCCTATGTAGCGGTTTGACGGATTGTTTGCATGACACACGTGTCATTTTTAAACATGTTGAGATGATGGCCTATCAAGAACAGTGCCAAAACTGGACGGTCTCTTAACATACGAAACGAAAGGGGAACAAAAAATGACCGAATCGCTGACTCGTTAATGATTCTTGTTTTGTTCATATCGGGTGCCCCAGCGATTTGGCCAAAAACCGATAGGCCAGCTTTGCACAGGTTAATCGGGTTTGACGATTAGCGATAAATATCAACGGGTTCACGTTAATATTCTGGATCGTTCGTTAACACAATCCTACCGCGCAAACAGCGCGCGGGCGGCTCGAAAATTCACCAAAAGAAGACAAGTAGAACGGAACATGACCGAATCAGCTTCCTGAACATCTTCCTGAAATGTTCACTGCAAGAACTGGTGTCGAGCACCGAGGCAACCGCAATATCTTGATCGGGCTACGACATCGCCCAGGTCAAGCGGCCGGGTTCTCGTTAACCACAGCGCAGCTTGAATTGAATGCCCCGTGGCGATTTAACCCGGATTTTGCGGTCGGCAAATGCAAGCTGCACTTGACGGGCGGCCTCAAGCTCGCCTATAGCACAGCCGAATTCTTTGAAAAGTCGGCTCATGATCTTGGATCACCGGATCCGGGTCTGACCCATATCGAATAAATCTGGAGCTAAAAGATGGCCCGTCGTTGCGAGTTGACCGGCAAGGATGTGCTGACAGGTAACAATGTCAGCCACGCCAATAACAAGAACCGCCGTCGTTTCCTGCCGAACCTGTGCCATGTGCACCTGATGAGCGAGGCCATGGGGCAGTCTTACCGTTTCAAGGTGAGTGCCAATGCGCTGAAGACGGTTGAGCGCCGCGGCGGTCTGGATGCCTTTTTGCAGAAAGCGAGCGAGACCGGCATGTCGCTGAAGGCCAAACGCCTCAAGCGGCAGATCGCCAAGCGTCTGGAAGCTGCCGCCGCTTAAGCGGCGCGCCTTTAAAGCAAACCGCTTTAATCCTTTATCGCGAACTGAAACAGCAGGGTGCTTTGTACCCAGCGGTTGTAGTTGTCGTCCGAGATCATGGTCAGGCGGATTTCCCCGTTTTTGGCCTGATGGACGGCGAGGCCTTCCATATTGTCGATGGCGAAGAACGGCTGGCGGGCTTCGAGCAGCTTGAGGCCTTTGGCCGGTCGGCGGGGTTTGAGGTCTTTCAGGCTGAAACGCCTCACAGCCATGCCGGGCAGACTGCCGCTTGAGAAGCTGCGTTCCAGGGTGACGATGTCGCGGCCGCCAGGCAGAACGGCAATATCGGTGATGCGATAGTCTTCGTGCCGGACGATCGCGAATTCGACCGTCTGGCTGCCCTTCCAGCGCCAACCGCGAATGTTGCCGGCCGGGTCGAAATTCTTTTCCGAAACGGCCAGGTACCAGCTGGCAAACGGGCCTTCCCAAATTCGCGCGAGCGATTCCAGTTCGCCATTCCTGGGGCCGCTAGATATGGCCTTTGGAGATCTGATCAAACGGGGTCTGGCTTTAAGGCCGGACTTTGTCAGGTCGAACAGCTCCACTCGTTCTCGGCTCTCAAAGCCGACCAGCAAGGGGCCATCGGTCTTACGGGCGTCAAAAGCTGCAAGGGCTTCTGCATCGCGTTTGGATTTCTTGCCAGAGCGTTTGCCTGATTTGGTCAGGATCGGCGCCATTCTGGCATTGGAAACACCGATAAGCTGTTCATCGTGGTGGTTAAGATCCGCCGCCAGCCACCAACCCTGATCGCTGACGGCAATTATCCTTTTGCCGTTTGGAGAAATCTCAAGGCCGGAGAAGCCGCCAAAGCGTGGATCGCTGCTTGCCAGCACGATTCCTCCGCGCCACGACAATTTGCCGAAGCTTGTTTCGGAGGCCGATATTCTCGAAAAGCCGACCGGTTCGGCATCAATGGTGATCGCCTGACCGCCGCTGACGTCCGCGGCGCTAGAGGACTGAACCGAAATTGCGAAAAGGCCGAGCAGGGCCAGCCCGGCGTTTCGCAACGACCTCAACCTGCTCGGCGCATACCGCGCCTGGCCTGACCGGGGTTCTCGTCAAACAATTCAGCGAGTTTTTCGGTCATGGCGCCGCCGAGCTCCTCGGCATCGATGATGGTAACGGCGCGGCGGTAGTAACGCGTCACGTCATGGCCGATTCCGATAGCGATCAGCTCGATGGGTGATTTGTTCTCGATGTCCATGATCACCTGGCGCAGATGGCGCTCCAGGTAGTTGCCCGAATTGACCGACAGAGTCGAATCGTCAACCGGTGCGCCATCGGAGATGACCATCATGATGCGGCGTTGTTCGGGGCGGCCGAGCAGGCGGTTATGAGCCCAGATCAGCGCCTCGCCGTCGATGTTTTCCTTCAAGAGGCCCTCACGCATCATCAGGCCGAGATTACGGCGCGCGCGCCGCCATGGCATGTCTGCGGATTTGTAGATGATGTGCCGCAGGTCATTGAGACGGCCCGGATTGGCCGGCTTGCCTTCGGCGAGCCAGTTCTCGCGCGATTGGCCGCCTTTCCAGGCGCGGGTCGTGAAGCCGAGGATTTCAACCTTGACGCCGCAGCGCTCGAGCGTGCGGGCAAGGATATCGGCGCAGGTCGCCGCTACCGTGATCGGGCGGCCGCGCATCGAACCGGAATTGTCGAGTAAAAGGGTAACGACCGTATCGCGGAACTTGGTGTCCTGTTCGACCTTGAATGACAGCGGGTGTAGCGGGTCCGTGAGCACGCGTGACAGGCGGGCAGCATCAAGCAGCCCTTCCTCGAGATCGAAATCCCATGAACGGTTCTGCTGGGCCATCAACCGGCGCTGCAGACGGTTGGCAAGACGGGCTACGACGCCCTGCAGGCTGGATAATTGCTTGTCGAGGTAGTTGCGCAGCCTGGCCAGCTCTTCGGCGTCACACAGATCCTCTGCGGCGATCGTTTCGTCGAACTTGTTGGTATAGACCTTGTAGAAATCGTCATTGGACATGGACGAGAACGGCAGTTGCGGACGCCAGGGTTCTTCGCCCTCGGCGTTGTCGTCATCATCGAGGTCCGGCGGGGCCTGATCCATGTCGATTTCGGCGGAATCCTGCATGCTGTCGTCGCTTTCACCTTCGACGTCCATCATGTCTTCAGTGGTGGCGCTTTGCTCTTGTTCGCCTTCCTGCTGGTCTTCTGACTGACCTTGCTCGGAATCCTGTTCTTCTTCGTTGGTTTCATCGCTTTCGTCTGGATCGTCACCGAGTTCATCGGCCATATCGAGAGCGGCAATCAGGTCGCGTGACAGGCGGGCAAAGGCGGTCTGATCGTCAATGGCGTCAGTGAGTTCGCCAAGCTGGTTGTTGGCCTTTTTCTCAACCCATGGCCGCCACAGGTCAACCAGTTCGGCTGAAGACTGCGGTGGTTTTTCGCCGGTCAAGCGCTCTCTGACGAGTAGGGAAAGAGCATCTTCCAGGGCAGTTGCATCTTCAGACTTGTTCGATAGAACCGGCCGGTTATCGAACTTTTGCTGGATCATCGCGCCAAGGTTTTCCGAAACACCGGGCATGGCGTTGGCGCCAATTGCCTCACACCGCGCCTGTTCAACGGCCTCATAGACGGCGCGTGCCATCTTGCCTTGCGGCTTGTAGCGGGTGTGAATGTCCAGGTCATGGTTGGCCAGGCGCAGGGCCAGGCTGTCGGCGTGGCCGCGGGTTATCGCGACCTCATCGGCCGGCAACTCGCGATCCAATTGCGGCAGGCGGGCACGCGTGCCGCTGACGCTGGCCGAATCACCGCCAAAAGTGACATTCAGCTCGGGCTCATCGGCAATGGTCTTCATGCACAGCGAGAGCGCCTGCTGGAAGTTTGCGAGATGGTCCTGCTTATCGGACGCCATTGCCGTTAGCCAATTGCCGCGTCACGACAGCGCGACGTGCGCGGTGGATTCAGGCAGGTCCTCGCCGAAGCAGCGCTGATAGAACTCGGCCACCAGACCGCGCTCCAGCTCATCGCACTTGTTGAGGAAACTGATCCGGAAACCAAACGCAATGTCGTCGAAGATTTCAGCGTTCTCGGCCCAGGTGATCACCGTGCGCGGGCTCATCACAGTCGACAGATCGCCGTTGATAAAGGCGTTGCGGGTCAAATCGGCAACGCGCACCATGTTGGCGATCGTCTGGCGGCCTTCTTCTGAGTCGTAGGTCTTGCACTTGGCCAGCACGATGTCGCTTTCCTGGGCATGTGGCAGGTAGTTGAGCGAGACGACAATCGACCAGCGGTCCATCTGGCCCTGGTTGATCTGCTGGGTGCCGTGATACAGCCCAGTTGTGTCGCCAAGGCCAACCGTGTTTGCGGTGGCGAACAGGCGGAAGCTCGGGTGCGGGTGAATGACCCGGTTCTGGTCGAGCAACGTGAGTTTGCCGGAGACCTCGAGAATACGCTGAATGACGAACATCACGTCAGGCCGGCCGGCATCGTATTCATCGAACACCAGCGCAACATTGTTCTGGATCGCCCAGGGCAGGATGCCTTCGCGGAATTCGGTGACCTGCATGCCATCGCGCAGCACGATGGCGTCCTTGCCGACCAGATCGATACGGCTGATGTGGCTGTCGAGGTTGATGCGGATGCACGGCCAGTTGAGCCGGGCGGCGACCTGCTCGATGTGGGTCGATTTGCCGGTGCCGTGGTAGCCGGTGATGATCACGCGGCGGTTGTAGGCAAAGCCTGCCAGAATCGCCAGCGTGGTCTCGCGGTTAAAAAGGTAGTCCTCGTCAAATTCGGGCACATATTCGGAGCGCTGCGAATAGGCAGGCACCTGCATATTGCTCTCGATCCCGAACACTTCTTTGACCGAAACTGTCGTATCCGGCAAACCCGGTGTCTCAGCGTTTGTCATCGCATCCATGTCGCAAACTTCTGTCCTGTGGATTTATAGGCTCTTGCACAGCTAATGCCAGAAAACCCTGCGCCTTTGCGAGCGCCAAGTGGTTCTAATCCCTGAGACCAGTCTCCGCAAGCGCGGCGATCACCAGAGATGAGAGTTTGGTTGAGAACATAGCATGCCAAGCGCCTGCGCAAGAGGGCTGGCTGCGGGCGAATTGCCGCAATGTTCCAAGGAATTTGATCCTGAAGGCTGGGGTGGGTGGAAACTAGTTTACTTCGACTAAGAATCAACCGATCCGGCGTGCCTCAGCAGAACTTCACCTTTTTGAGATAATCATAGGCCTGGATGATTTCACGCAGTTTGTCTTCATTGGCGCGGCTGCCGCCGTTGGCGTCAGGGTGGAGACGCTTTACCAGGGTCTTGTACTGGACCTTGACCTTTTCAGCCGTCGCGGTTTCATCAAGGCCGAGCGTGTGCAGGGCCTTCAGCTCGGCATTCTTGATGCTACGGCTGGGGCGTTGCGGCTGCGTGCCGCGGTTGGGGCCGTTCAAAAGATCGAAGGGGTCAGCGGCAGTTTGATCAGCGCGGGCTTTGCCGCTGCGGCGCTTGCCGCCATTGTGGGTCGCCCAGGAGTTTTCACCCAGTTTCCAGGTCGGGCGGTGGCCGGTTTCATCCTGCTTGCGCCAGTCGGCGATTTCAGGGTCCTGCATGCCGGAAAAGTAATTGTACTGCTTGTTGTACTGGCGCACGTGATTGGTGCAGAAATAATGGTAATCGCCCTCCGAATCGCGGCCCTTCGGCGCCGGGTGCTTGCCGATGCCGTCGCAGCCGGGCCACTCGCAAGCCGGCTTTTTATCGCGCAGCAAGCGATCCTCTTCCGGTTTCACGCGGATGCGGTCGAAATATTTTGATTCAAGCTTCATCGCCGTCCATTATGGTGTTGCTACGCGACTTCAACAAGGCAAGTTCTGCGCAAACTCAAGTCACTGGGCAGGCCGTTTAGCCGAACAATCGATCATCATACACATTTAAAGGGTACGAAACTATGTCGCTCGGTCCAGTGGGACAAAGAATCATGCAGAAGTTAACAGATGCCTTCGCTCCGGCCGAATTGGAAGTGATCGATGAGTCGCACAAGCATGCTGGCCATGCCGGTGCGCGGCCCGAAGGTGAGACCCATTTCAAGGTTGTGATCGTGGCGGATGCCTTCAAGGGGGCCTCGCTGGTGCATCGGCACCGGCTGGTCAATCAGGCACTGGCAGAAGAACTGGCAGACCGGGTGCATGCGCTATCGATCTCGGCGAACGCCCCTTGAGGAGTGTAGCCCCTAAAACGATCGCGCTCTGGAGGGCAGGGGGGTGATTTTGACGGACGTCAGCTGATTGTGGCGCCTGCCAAGGACCTCGAAACGGAAGCCGTGGAAAGTGAAAGCCTGATTCTTGTCCGGGATGATCTGGGCTTCGTGAATAACCAGGCCGGCGATGGTAGTTGCCTCCTCGTCGGGCAGGTCCCAGTCATACTGGCGGTTAAGGTCACGGATCGGGGTCGTGCCGTCGACAACGAAGGCACCTGAGGCCTCGCGCTTGACGCCAGCGACGTCGGTATCGTGTTCATCGGCGATTTCTCCGACGATCTCTTCCAGAATATCTTCCAGGGTGACAAGCCCCATAACCTCGCCGTACTCGTCGATGACGATGGCGAAATGTGCCTTGCGGCGCAGGAAGGCGTTCAGCTGATCGACGACCGGCGTGGTGTCGGGCACAAACCAGGGCGTCGACGTTGTGTCGGCGATATCAATCTTTGAGGCATCGCCCTTGTTGGCCTGGAGTGATGCAAGCAAATCCTTGGCGTGCAGGATGCCGGTGATGTTGTCTGGATCATTGGTCCAGATCGGCACGCGGGTGTGGCCACTTTTGAGCACGTCTGCGATAATTTCGGCAGGCGACAGCGCGGAATCGATCATATGCATCTTGGTGCGATGGACCATCACGTCCGACAGCTCGAGTTCACGTAGATCCAGGATTCCGCCGAGCATGTCACGGTCGCGCTTGACGACGGTGCCTTCGCGATGATGCAGGTCAATGGCGCCGCGCAGTTCGTCGTGGGCGCTCAGGATGTTGGTGGCCTTGGAAATGTCGACGCCAAACAGTTTCATGACATTCTTGACGATGAACTGCACGCCCATGACGATCGGAGCGAGGACGGCAACCAGGACGCGGATAGTGGGACCGACGAACAGTGAGAACCTGTCGGGATGGATGATGGCGTAGGTCTTGGGCATGACCTCGCCGAAAACCAGCACCAGCGCGGTCATGATAAGCGTTGCGTAGACGACGCCGGATGCACCAAACAGTTCAAGGAACAGGCTGGTGGCCAGAGCCGAAGCCAGGATGTTGACCAGGTTGTTGCCAAGCAGGATTGCGCCGAGCAGGCGTTCGGGCATGTCGATCAGCCGCTGTACAATCGATGCGCGCCGGTTGCCGCGTCGCTGCATCTCGTGCATGCGGGCCTTGGATGTGGCGGTCAGTGCGGTTTCCGAGCCGGAAAAGAAGGCAGACAGGGCAACCAGGCCAATGATGGCGCCGATTGTAATACCAAGGGTCGTTGTCATCGCTGTTTCAGTTCTGCTTGCAGGAATTCAAGCACTTTGTCCTTGTCGACATCAGGGGCGATAAAGGCGTCGCCGATGTCTCTGGTGAGAATGAAGGTGAGTTTGCCGCTTTGGGCCTTCTTGTCCTGGTGCATGATCTCGAGCAGCGCATCCGCGCCAGGCAAGTCGCCGGATATATCGGTGGGGTCGACCGGCAGTTCAACACTTGCCAAGTGTTTATTGACGCGTTCTGCCGTGCCGGAAGGGCAATAGCCCAACTGTTCGGAGAACCGGAAGGCCATCGCCATACCGATGGCAACGCCCTCGCCATGCAACAACCGCTGGCTATAACCGGTTGCCGCCTCCAGGGCATGGCCGAAGGTGTGACCTAGATTGAGGAGGGCGCGGACGCCGGCCTCGCGCTCGTCTTTGGACACGATACTGGCCTTTGCCTGGCAACTCGCCTCAATCGCCTTCATGCGGGCCTGCATCGAGCCGGCGAACAGCTGTTGGGCGTTGTCTTCCAGCCAGGTGAACAACTCGGCATCTCCGAGCAGGCCGTATTTGGCCACCTCGGCATAACCGGCGGCTAACTCGCGTGTCGGCAATGTGTCAAGGAGGCTGGCATCGGCTATGACCATGACCGGCTGGTGGAAAGCGCCGATCAGGTTCTTGCCGAGCGGTGAGTTGATGCCGGTCTTGCCGCCGACGGATGAGTCGACCTGTGCCAGGAGGCTGGTCGGTATCTGGACGAAATCGACACCGCGGCGCAGAATGGCAGCAGCGAAACCGGCAAGGTCGCCAACGACGCCGCCGCCAAATGCGACGATCTTGTCCGCCCGCTCGATGCCGGCTGCCAGCAGTTGGTCACAAAGGCCGGCCAACTGGGCATAGCTTTTTGAGGCCTCGCCGGCAGGTACGATGATCGCCTTTGTCTGGATACCGGCGTTTTGCATCGATGCCTGCAGCCGCTCCAGGTGCAGCCGGCCAACGTTTTCATCAGTGACGATTGCCGTAAAAGGCCGCGCCAGAACCGGCGCAATCAATTCGCCGGCCGCATCGATCAGGCCTTCGCCGATATGAATGTCATAGCTGGCACCTTCAAGGTCGACGGTGACCCTGGCAGCTTCATGAGCCGCCCTTGAGGGTTGCAAATCATTCATCGCGATGCGCTCTCAAAGTTGAGGAGTGCTGCGATCACGTCCTTGACTATAACACTGTGCGGGACATCGCGACTGTCGACCACGAGGTCTGCTTTGGCATAGACCGGGTAACGTTCATCAATGAGATTTCGCATGACAGCTTCTGGATCGGCAGTTTGCAGGAGCGGGCGGTGTGAGCGCCGCCGCACACGTTTCATCAAAAGATCGAAGTCGGCACGCAGCCAGATCGAGACAGCTTCGTCGCTAATTTTCTGCCGGGTATGTTCGTTCATGTAGGCGCCACCTCCGGTGGCTATAACCTGCTGCCCGGATTCGAGCAACCGGGCGATCACTCGGCGTTCGCCATCGCGAAAATGTTGTTCGCCATAATCTTCAAAAATCTCCGGGATGGTTTTGCCGGCGGCTTGTTCAATTTCGTGGTCGGCATCTGCAAAGGGCAAATCGAGACGTTGAGCGAGCCGGCGGCCAACGGTGGTCTTGCCGGCGCCCATCAGGCCGATCAGCACAAGCGAGCGCCCATGCAAAACGTGTTGCATGTCTTCTCGCAGCCTGTCAGTTGTCCGCCGGTTCATTCTCGCTCTCTTGATTGGCAGACAAGTCACATGCCGGATAGAATCGATCCGAAACGGACGCGCGCCAGTACCAGCTGACTGTTCTATCGCCAGCTCGAAGGCACGGCAAAGTTTTTCCTTGCTCAGCGTTTACACCTGCCGCCCGCCCATGCAAAATGCCGGCTGAAATTCCGAATGTTTTGAACCGAGGTTTGACGACGTGCCCGACAGTCTTCGCTTTCTGTTAATCGTTGCGTGTTTGGGTGGTGCCGGATACGGCGCTATTTGGGCGCTGGCCAACAATCCGCCCGATCAGACGGAAATCGTGAAGCCCGTTTCGAATGTCAATTTCGACCAGTGATGAGAGCATCGGCGCCGGCAATGGCCGGTTGATCGGCAATTTTCTTGAGATGATGAGTGCTGAACGCGGGGCCCGGCCGAATACGCTGGAGGCCTACAGGCGCGATCTGGCTGACTATGGGGCGGTTCTGCAGGCTCGAAGCATTGGGTTCTGCAAGGCGACATCAGATGATATTCGCGGCTATCTGCGGGGCCTAAATGATCTTGGCATGGCGTCGGCGACTGCGGCACGGCGACTATCGGCGGTACGCCAGTTTCACCGCTTCCTTTATGCCGAAGGCTTGACCGATGGAAATCCGGCAACGGTGATTGAGGGTCCGGTTCAGGCCCGGCCGCTGCCCAAGGTGTTGTCGCACGATGAGGTGGACCGTCTGCTGGGGACTGCGAGGGCCGAAATGGACAAAGCACAAGGCCGCGGCAAGCTCAAAGCTGCGCGCATGCATTGTCTGGTCGAACTGCTCTATGCAAGCGGCCTCAGGGTGTCGGAACTCGTCAGTTTGACCGTCCAGACGATACGCGCCGATGATCGCCTGTTGACCATCACCGGCAAGGGGGGGCGAGAACGCCTGGTGCCGTTGTCCGATGCCGCGCGGGCTGCGATCGGCGACTACCTCAAGCTGTGCCGCAAGCACGACTGCATGCCAGGCGAGATCAGCCCGTGGCTGTTTCCGGGCCATGGCCGCAGCGGCCATCTTAGCCGCCAGCAATTCGGTCTCGGCCTGAAGGATCTGGCGATTACCGCTGGTCTTGACCCTGCAAAAGTCTCACCGCATGTGCTCCGTCATGCTTTCGCCAGTCATCTGCTGGCTGGGGGTGCGGATCTGCGGGCGGTTCAGCAGATGTTGGGCCATGCAGATATCTCAACGACGCAAATCTATACTCATGTACTGGACGAGCGATTGAAGGCTGTCGTCCGGAACCATCACCCGTTGAGCAGTGTATAGCGCTGAAATTTTGGCGGGTGGCCAACTCTAGGTTGACAGATGGCATGGCCATCGCCACTTTGCCCCCCGAATCCACCGGGGACCGAAGTTCTTATTGTATGAAAACCTATCTCGATTTTGAAAGTCAGGTTGCAGACCTTGAGGGCAAGGTTGCTGAGCTGAAGGCGCTCGCCAACGAAGACGATACCGTCTCGATAGACGATGAGGTCGAGCAGCTAGAGCGTAAGGCTGCCAAAAGCCTTGCCGAACTCTATGGAAAATTGGATCCTTGGCAAAAGACACAGGTCGCGCGTCACCCTGAACGGCCGCATTGTCTTGATTACATCGGTGGATTGATCACCGAATTCACGTCAATGGCCGGTGATCGCAAATTTGCCGAGGACCATGCAATCATCGGCGGGATGGGACGTTTTCAGGGTGAGGCCGTGATGGTGATCGGCCAGGAAAAGGGCCATGACACCGCGAGCCGGCTGAAACGCAACTTTGGCATGGCACGGCCGGAAGGCTATCGCAAGGCTGTCCGGCTGATGGAACTGGCTGATCGTTTCGGCTTGCCGGTGCTGACCTTTGTTGACACAGCAGGTGCGTACCCGGGCGTTGGCGCTGAAGAGCGTGGCCAGGCAGAAGCGATTGCCCGCAGCACTGATTGTTGCCTGGGACTGGGCGTGCCGCTGGTTGCGACCATCATCGGCGAGGGCGGGTCTGGTGGCGCGGTCGCGATAGCAACGGCAAATAACGTCCTGATGCTGCAGCATTCGATTTACAGTGTGATTTCCCCGGAAGGGGCGGCTTCTATCTTGTGGCGTGACCAGGCCAAGGCAAAGGACGCGGCAACGGCGATGAAGATCACGGCGCAGGATCTCAAAAAGCTCGGTGTCATTGATGAGATCATCGAAGAACCGGTTGGCGGCGCGCATCGTGGCCGGGAAGCGGTTATTGCTGCGACAGGAGATGCAATAGCAGCTGCCCTGCTGCCGCTCAGGCACCAGACGCCTGACGAAGTCCGCCGGCACCGGCGCGACAAGTTCCTGGCTATAGGGCGGAACTTGTGACACCACCTGACCGCGCTCTTAGAATTCTGAAGTCGATCAGGTTTATCGAGTTTGAT
Organism: Hyphomicrobiales bacterium; assembly: GCA_013002595.1. Lineage (GTDB taxonomy): Bacteria > Pseudomonadota > Alphaproteobacteria > Rhizobiales > Aestuariivirgaceae > JABDJG01. Next base: position 12,821 of record JABDJG010000322.1, read on the forward strand.
CTATTCAATCAGAATCGATCCTGATCTAGAGTACAAGCAGCCTGCAGCGCGTTAACGGAGCTCCCAGGCTCGGCTGGTTGCGCTGCAAGGATGAATTTCACGATGATCACAGCGATTTTCGAATGGTTCGAACGGCGCAACGATCCGTTTCCGCGCTGGCAGCCGGACAAGCCGCCGTCGACGTTGATCGCGTTTGTGCTGCACTATACCTGGCCGTTTCGCTGGTTGATCGCGACGGCGTCGGTGATCTCCATCCTTGCTGCTGTGCTGGACGTCTATCTGTTCGTCTTTGTCGGCAATCTGGTTGACTGGCTGGCGGCGGCGGACAAGGCATCGTTCTGGGCTGATCACAGCACCAGACTGATTGTCATGAGCATCCTTGTGCTGGCCGTTCTGCCGGCCCTTCGGTTCTTCTATGAAGTTGCGGTCCACCAGGGGCTATTGGGCAACTTCGCCATGCGAACGCGCTGGCAGGCGCACCGCTATGTGCTGCGCCAGTCGATGCAGTTTTTTCAGGACGATTTTGCCGGCCGGGTTGCGACAAAAGTCATGCAGACGGCGCTCGGGGTGCGCGATCTGGTGATGAAAATCACCGAGGTGCTGCTGTATGTCAGCATCTACTTCACGGCTGCGGTGGTGATGTTTGCGTTCAGCGATGCGCGGCTGACGACGCCGATGATCGTGTGGCTGATCGCCTATCTGGCGGTGCTGAGATATTTCGTGCCGCGGCTGTCGCGTATTTCCATGGAGCAGGCCGATCACCGGTCGCTGGTTACCGGCCGGGTGGTCGACAGTTACACCAATATTCCCACGGTGAAGATGTTTGCTCATGCCGACTATGAAGATGCCTACGTGAAGGACAGCATGGAGGGGTTCTTAAGCAACGTCTATGTGCAGATGCGGCTGTCGACGCTGCTGACGATCGTTCTGACGATTCTGAATTCGCTGTTGCTGTTTTCTGTTGCGGCGGTCTCCATCTGGTTGTGGTCGATTGAGGCGGTAACCATTGGCGCGATCGCGTTTGCAATGGGTCTGGTCCTGCGCCTGCAAGGCATGTCGCAGTGGATCCTGTGGGAAGTCTGGGCACTGTTTGAAAATCTCGGTGTGGTGCAGGATGGCATTACCACGATTGCCCGGGAGCGCGAGATCGTTGATGCGCCAGATGCAAAGCCGCTCAAGGTCGCGGATGGCGAAATCCGCTATGAGGGGATCCGCTTCAACTATGGCCTTCGCGTCGAGGGCGGTGCGCAACGGGTTGTCGACGGTCTGTCCTTGACCATAAAGCCGGGCGAAAAGATCGGGCTGGTTGGCCGGTCCGGCGCCGGCAAATCAACACTCGTATCGTTGCTGCTCAGGTTTTATGACCTTGAAGGCGGGCGTATTACTATCGATGGCCAGAGCATCAGCACGGTCACCCAGGACTCGCTGCGCGGCCAGATCGGGATGGTGACGCAGGATACCTCACTGCTACACCGCTCGATCACCGATAACATTCGTTATGGCCGACCGGATGCATCGCACGAAGACGTCGAGCGGGCAGCACGCCTTGCCAAGGCTGATGAGTTCATTGACGGCCTCAGCGATGCCAAGGGGCGCAAAGGCTACGATGCCCATGTTGGTGAGCGCGGCGTCAAGCTGTCCGGTGGCCAACGTCAGCGCGTGGCGATCGCCCGGGTGCTGTTGAAAGATGCACCGATCCTGGTGCTCGATGAGGCGACAAGCGCGCTTGATTCAGAGGTGGAGGCAGCGATCCAGGAAAGCCTTTATCAGCTGATGGAAGGCAAGACGGTCATTGCCATTGCGCACCGCCTTTCAACCATTGCGGCAATGGACCGGCTCATCGTCATGGATGAAGGCCGGATTGTTGAAGAAGGCACTCACGACGAGCTGCTTGAACGCGATGGGCTTTACGCACAGCTGTGGGCGCGCCAGTCAGGCGGGTTCCTGGGTACGAATGAGCGCGATACGCATTAAGCTTCTTTCTCGGCCGTTTGGACCCGGCCACAGCGGAAGCGCTGCACCTGCCATTTGGGATGGCCGACGGACCATTTTGCAATTTCCGGCTGGCCACGCATCAAACACTGATAGGGCGTGAGGTTTGCCGCTGAATAAGTCAGGTGAACGTCCTTGCAGACATCAGGCTGGCCGATCATGCATACAGAAATTATCAATTCAATCATAGCTGCCGTCTCCAATCTAATGATTGAGCTATAATATAACGTGCGTATGAATATCTAATTTCAAAGTGATTCGCTGTGTGTTTTATCACACAGTTATAATTGATAATCTGTTGTGATTATCTTCATGTATTTATTAATTGTTAGGAAACAGAATAAATACCTAGAAACGGATTGTTTTTACATCCCCATGGTGCAATTTGACGAAAACTGGCTGCCGTCCTGCGGCGTGTAGGCGTTTGCGCTTTGGTAACCTTGTTCGTAAAAAGCAAGCTCAATGAGGTGCTGTTTGCCGGATTGGCGGCGTGCATTTCGGGACAGTTAACATTTTAGATAAATGGTAGGCATCGGACATGAGCGAAAGTCGCCTGGTCCTTGTGGCAGCCTGTGCGCTGGTCGACCCAGATGGCAGGGTGCTGATTTCAAAACGGCCTGAGGGCAAATCCATGGCTGGGCTGTGGGAGTTTCCCGGTGGCAAGGTCGAGACAGGAGAAGACCCTGAGCAAGCGTTGATCCGCGAACTTCGGGAAGAACTGGGCATAGATGTAACTTCGGCCTGTCTGGCACCCTTGACGTTTGCCAGCCATGCCTATGACACCTTCCACTTGCTGATGCCGCTTTATGTGTGCAGGCGGTGGGAAGGAACGGTAAGACCGCTCGAGGGCCAGGAGTTGGCCTGGGTCAGGCCGGCCAAGCTCAGAAGTTACGATATGCCACCGGCAGATGAGCCGCTGATTGCGCATCTGTTTGATGCTCTTTAGGGGGCGGTTTAGAGGGTTTTGAGTAATGCGTGAGTTTTTGAGTAACTGGCTGCGTGAGCTGTCCAAGCTTTCCGAAGATGACGAAGCCGCAACATCGATCGAATATGCGATGATTGCCGGCACGGTGACCCTGGCCATCGTGTTCGCGCTTTCGGACATCGAAGAGTCGATGCGCGCGATCTACACCGCCGTAGGCAAGGGCTTCAACTAAAGTTCGTTTTATTCATCCTTCAGTGGAAACTCTTTGGTCGACAAAGCATCCGCAAGGCGCGTTTTGGCGCTGCCGGGTTTCAATGGCTGCTGTTGACTTTCATGTGGTGACCAGCCGGTGAGATAGAATATCTCGAAGGTCGCAGGGACACGGCCATCCTGCCTGGCAAATTCATTTTCATAGGCCGCGCAGGCGCACGCCAGGGTCTGACGCGTGGTGGGCCTGGTGCTGCGCTGGGCGAGCGCGTTGGACAGACCCATCTGCTTGATTTCGCGCATTGCCGACAGGGCATCGGCATAAGTGACAGTGACCGGGTCGGTATCGACCACAGGCAGGGAAAAGCCGGCGCGCTGCAGCAATCCCCCCATGTCGCGAATGTCGGCAAACGGCGCCACACGCAAGCTGACAGTGCCTTCCAGCTCGCTTTCTGCTGCCAACCAGGCATGGCGCAGCTCGTTAAGCGTCGTGCCGCCAAAAAGAGCCGCCATGAACAGACCGTCAGGTTTGAGCGCACGTGATATTTGGATCAAGGCACCTGGCAGGTCATTGGCATGGTGCAGGCTGAGCAAAGAGATCACACAGTCGAGACTGTTCTCGGCAAACGGCAAGGCTTCATCATCACACAGAATATCTGCTGCATGGCCGCGTGCGGTTCGCGCCGTCACGATGTCTCCAAATCGTCCCGTCTCTATTAGTTGCCTGGCAATTCCATCAGGCTTGTCGGCAATGACAACAGCTCTGTCGAACTCCCGCAGTATGAGGCCGAGGCGATCGAGGATGTCTTCAGCGGCGCGGCGGTGCAAAAAATCAGGGAAATCATCCGACTGCAGCGCGTTCGACAGGCGCGCCCGGACCAAGGTCCGGTCAAATATCTTGTTGGCTGTCCGCTCGCCCATTACGTGCTTAATCCGGAAATACGATTGTCAATTGCACATTTGCAATTGCAGGACGGGCATTGCAAGCGGCGGCTTTGGCCCGCAAAATAGTCTGCATGACACTGGAGACGGCATGGCAAGTTGGCAAGTCCGTGCCCGCGCGGTTGGCGCGGGCGGTGCTGGATTTTGCGTTGCCGCCGTGCTGTGTCATCTGCAGCGATGCGGTTATCGAGCACAATGCACTGTGTGCCGGCTGCTGGTCCAAGCTGGAGTTCATCGAGCCGCCGCGCTGCGACGTTTTCGGTACGCCGTTGCCGTTCGATAGCGGAGGCCGTCAACTGAGTGCCGCCGCTGCCCGGCATGTGCCGGCCTGGGACCGGGCCAGGGCAGCGGTTAAATTCGATGGTCATTCCCGAAAGGTTGTGCATGCGCTCAAGTACCACGATAGGCATGAAGTGGTGAAACTGATGTCAGGTCTAATGCGGCGTGGCGGTCATGAGCTTTTGGAGGATGCCGATATTTTGGTGCCGGTGCCGCTGTATTGGGGGAGAATGTGGGCGCGGCGGTTCAATCAGGCCGCCATGCTGGCTCAAAAGATGGCTGAGGATGTGCCTGCCGGCTACCGGCCCGATTTGCTGGTGCGCGGGCGGCCGACACAGTCGCAGGTGGGTCTGAACGCCAAGGCGCGTCATGACAATGTTAAGGGCGCCTTCAGTGTTATCGAGGATCTTGTCAGCGATGTTTTCGACCGCCGTATCGTGCTGGTCGATGACGTGCTGACGACCGGCGCCACCGCGCAGGCTTGTGCCAAGTCGCTCAAAAAGGCCGGTGCCCGGCGGGTCGACGTTTTGGTGTTTGCCCTTGTGTCAGATGCGCAGCGTGGCCATGTTTAGGCAGGTAAGGAGATTGCGCCGATGGCTCAACAGGTGAAAAGTCGCGTTGCCTGTATCCAAACGTGCTCAGGGCTGAGACCCGCAGCGAACATTGATGATGCGGAAGGTTTGATCAGGCGAGCCGTGGCCGATGGCGCCACGCTGGTTGCAACGCCTGAGATGACAAATGTCATCGAGTCAAAGCGGGATCGGCTGCTTGGAAAAGTCGGCCAGCAACTGGACGACCCGTCGGTAAAACGGTTGGCAGAGTTGGCAGGTGAACTGAATATCACCTTATTGGTGGGATCACTGGCATTGCGTGATGGCGATGACAAACTGGTCAACCGGTCATTGCTGTTTGCTCCCGATGGCACCTTGGTTGCACATTATGACAAGGTCCATATGTTCGACGTCGAACTGGAGGGCGGTGAGCGGTATCACGAATCGAGAAGTTACCAGGCCGGTACCCGCGCGGTCATTGCCGATGCGCGCGAAGGCCGGATTGGCATGACCATCTGCTATGATATGCGGTTTGCCGCGCTCTACAGGATATTGGCGCAGGCAGGCGCTGAAATCATAACCATTCCATCCGCCTTCACCCGGCCGACCGGCAAGGCGCATTGGGAAGTGCTGCTCCGGGCGCGGGCCATCGAGACAGGATGCTATGTTCTGGCGCCTGCCCAGAGCGGTGTGCACGAGAGCGGCCGCAAGACCTATGGGCATTCGATGATTGTGGCACCGTGGGGCGAAGTTGTCGGCGAAATGGGCGAAGACACAGGAATTTTGGTTGCCGATATAGATCTGGATGAAGTAAAGGCTGCCCGCCGGAAAGTTCCGGCGCTGGAGCACGACCGGGCGTTTGCCGGCCCGGGCCGAAGTGAATTCATAAGGGTTGCGTCATGATCCGCTATGATCTTGTGTGCAAGGACGGGCATTCGTTCGACAGCTGGTTTCGCGATAGTGATGCTTATGACAAGCTTGTCAAAGCGGGCCAGGTCAGTTGCACCGTGTGCGGTTCCAGCGAAGTTGAAAAAGCGCTCATGGTTCCGGGCATCCCGTCGCGGCACAACAAGTACGAGCCGACCAATCAGCAGATGGTCGCCGGCCCGCAGAATGCCCAACAGCGCGAATTGATGGATGCTGTCCGGCGGCTGCGCAAACAGGTGTCTGACAACGCTGATTACGTCGGCGAGCAGTTTCCGGAAGAAGCCCGCAAGATGCATTACGGTGAAACCGAAGAGCGTGGGATCTACGGTGAGGCCTCGGTTGACGAAGCCAAGGAGCTGGTGGAAGAGGGCATCAAGGTTGCGCCCTTGCCGAAATTGCCGGAAGAGGCGAATTAGTTTCAAATTCCAAGACGGGCTCGAGGATAACAGCCGCCGTGGATGCACAACGACCCAAGATCGACAAGCCGGGCCGCGGCAAGGTCTATGACAACCTGCTTCAGACCATTGGCAATACGCCGTTGGTGCGTGTCGGCAGGCTTGCAAAAGAGGCCGGCTGTGTGGCTGACGTGCTGGCAAAGCTTGAATTCTTCAACCCTTTAGCAAGTGTCAAAGACCGAATTGCGGTTTCAATGATCGAGGCGATGGAGGCCGATGGGACCATCGGCCCCGGCAGCGTCATTGTCGAACCGACTGCCGGCAATACCGGGATTGGGCTGGCCTTTGTCTGTGCCGCAAAGAGCTACCGGTGCATCTTGACGATGCCAGACAGCTTTTCCATCGAGCGATGCAAACTGATGAAGTTCCTCGGTGCTGAGCTTGTACTCACGCCGCGTGAGAGAGGCATCAGCGGAGCAATAGACAAGGCGAACGAAATTGTTGCCCTGACCGACAATGCGGTTATGCCCTGGCAGTTTGGACATGAGGCGAACCCCGAAATTCACCGCAGGACAACTGCGGAAGAAATCTGGTTCGATACTAACGGCGATGTTGATGCTGTTGTCATCGGTGTCGGCACCGGAGGTACGCTGACCGGCGTTGGCGAAGTGGTCAAGGAGCGCAAGCCCGAGGTCCAGATCATTGCGGTTGAGCCTGAAAGCAGCCCGGTGTTGTCTGGCGGAGAGCACTTTGCGCACAACATTCAGGGTATCGGAACCGGCTTTGTTCCAGATGTTCTCAATGTCGATCTGATCGATGAAGTCATGACAGTCAGTGAAAGAGATTCATTGCAGACAGCGCAGCAGTTGGCCGCTGTTGAAGGCATTCCGGCTGGAATTTCTTCAGGTGCTGCCCTTTTCTGCGCCTTGCGTGTCGCAGCGCGGGATCAGATGAAAGGAAAAACGGTTGTGACGATCCTGCCAAGCTTTGCCGAACGCTATCTGTCGACCGCGTTGTTCGACGGACTCTAAGTCAAAATGATAGAGCTTTATACTCTAAAGCCTAGAGCGCGATCGTTTTAGATTGGAACAATCTAAAACGTGAATCGCCCTCTAAGATATTGAAGTCGATCAGGTTTATGATTTTTTGTTGATTCAACCAAAAATCATCCTGATCTAGTAGCGCAGAGATGTGACAGATTATTTGCAAGCAGAGATGCTGCTTGCGACTTTCACCAACAAGGCTTCAATGTGCGATTGTCTTGCCTTTGACAATGCGAGCTCAGACTGCAGCAGCCGTTGCAATGCTTCCAATTCTTCCAGACTAAGATTGGTAAGGTCTGTATCTGGACTTGGCAAAAAACCCATGCTGGCCACCTCATTTGTTCGAAGCTCAATTGTTGCCGTACCGTACACTAACGTCACGGACGGTTCAAGATTAGACCAATCAGTTTGCGATCCGGCTTGGACACGGCCAATTCTAGGAGGCGATTGAGGTCACAAACCAGCGTCTTGACCGTTTGGGGATCGAACTGGCTATCTTTATAGAGGCACCAGCCGACAACGCCGTCGTGCGTTTCCTTAAGCAGAAACATGAAGTTAGAGCTGTTGATGGGCAGCATCAGCTGGTTCTGCTCGTGAATGTTCTCAACTCTGTACACATCCAGGTGCTGAAGATCGATGTCAGGCTCAGAATGGCTGACAACTGAAAAATATACATCCGTTAAAGGGCCAGTATCGAGCCCGTCCATTTCGGCAAGCTTTGATACCAGGACTTCGAAAGGCAATTCTTGATGAGCATGTGCGTCAAGGACGGATTCGCGCACAGCTTGCAGTGCCTGTCGAAACGTCATGTCCTCGTTGACGACTGTCCTGATCACCGTGGTGTTTTCGATAAGCCCCATCAAGCCGTCGGTTTGTGGCCGCGATCGATTGGCCATTGGCGTTGCAACGCAAATATCGCCTTGCGCGAACTTGCTCAAAAGCAGCTGCTTCAGGCCGGTTAGAAGCGCCATGAAAACGGTGCTGTTTTCGCCCCGAGCGAAGTCGGCCAGACGACCGATCAGTTCATTATCGAAATGCACCGGGGCACGTTGAGTGCCAAAGCTCGCACCGGCCTTTGCCAGGTCGGGTTTTTTTGCAAAGACCGACACCGCGTTACTCAGTTTGGTGCGCCAGTAATCCAATTGCCGCCTGGCTGTCTCGCCTTGGCACCATTGGCGCTGCCAGCGTGCGAAATCAGAGAATTGAAACTGCGGCTTGACCGGTATTGAACGCTTCCCGCGCAGGGCGTCACCATAGTGGCGGAACAATTCCTCCATCAGGATCTTCATGGTCCAGGCGTCCATGATGATGTGGTGAATGGTCAAGATCAGCACGTGATCGTCGTCGGCAAACTTCAGCAGGCGCATCCGCAACGGCGGGGCCTTTGTGAGATGGAACATGTTCCAGGCCTCATCGGCTGCCCGTTCTTCAGCGAACCCCATCTTGTCGGCTGGCGGGACGAGCTTCCAGTCCTCGACTGCAATCTTCGAGCTGATGGCAGCGGATGGTATGGATTTCCAATGATCATTGGCGGACCTGAATGTTCTGCGAAATATCTCATTCCTGTAGGCAAGGGCTTTGACGGCGCGCTCGAAGGCGGGTGGGTCGAAATCGCCGACCATTCGAAATACGAAAGGAATACTGAAGATCGGGAAGCCTTTCAGTTTGTTCTCCAGATTGAGGATGCATTCTTGAGCAATGGAAACCGCTTTTTCAGGTTTGGAGTCCGATTGAAGCGTCTCGAAGCTGAAGTCCTGTTCAATTGACCGGCGGCTGTCGGCGATCTGCTTGGCAAGCTCGGATACCGTCGGTGCTTCAAACAGCGCCCGCAAAGACAAACTGACGTCAAACTCGTCGGACACGCGGATGGCGATCTGAATGGCCAGCAAGGAGTCACCGCCAAGCAGGAAAAAATCATCGCGCACGCCCACTTGCTCAAGACCAAACACCTCTGCCCAGATTGCTGCCAGGCGCTGTTCGGTGTGTGTTGCGGGGGCGGCATAATTGGACTGCCGGGCATCAGTGGCGGCGGCGACATCGGTGAGTTCGAGGGTTTGCGCCATGTTGTTTCGTTGTATCTTTCCCGTCGTGCTTTTGGGTATCGTGTCAACGAAAACGATGTGCCGAGGGATTTCCGCGTGTGTCAGTTTGTTGCTGTCGAGGGCGAACGACCGCAGATTCTGCACTGTGGCATTTGCCTGGGGCTTCAGCACAACCGCCGCCGCGACGTCTTCGCCGAGTCGCGGATGCGGAATTGAAAATGCGATGGCTTCGGCGACTGCCGGGTGGCCAAGCACAACCTCTTCGATCTTGCCAGGCGCTATTTTTTCTCCACCCCGGTTGATCAATTCCTTCGTGCGACCGACGATGTAGAGATAGCCATCTGCATCCAGATAACCAAGATCGCCGGTCCGAAACCACCCGTCGGTCAGCAGATCTTTGCCGGTAACCGATGGGTTGTCGTAGCCGCGGGCAAGGTTTGGCCCACGCAGGGCAATTTCGCCCTCCCCGCCGGGCGGGCAGTGCTCGCCATTGCTGTTCAGGATTGTAATCTCGGGGCCGGCAGACCGTCCGACAGAGCCGGGTTTTTGCTGCATCGGCGGTAGCGGATTGGATGCAATCTGGGAAGCGGCCTCGGTCATGCCGTAGGTTTCGATCACTGGGACTTCAAACAGATGTTCGAGCTCGTTGAACCGCTGCACGGGCAATGAGGCGGACGCGGAGCGGATTAACCTGAGTGAATGGCCCTTGAGCACGTGTTTGTGTTCGTGCGCCTCAGCCAGAATGGCCTGATGGATTGCGGGAACAGCTGTGTACCACGTCGGTTGGAACTCATCCAAATACCGAAAAAATTCCGTCGCATCGAACTGGCGCATACACACAATGCTTGCACCGGCGGCCAGCGATGACATGAGACCCGAAATCAAGCCGTGAGCATGATAAAGCGGCAGAACACTTAACAACCTGTCGTTGCTCGACAAGCCGAGCGCATTGGCCGTGTTGATGGCGGAATGGCATATGTTCAGATGTGTCAGCGGCACGACTTTCGGCTGCGAAGTGGTGCCTGAAGTGGGCAGGACAAAAGCGTCATCTGCAAGTTGGGAAAGCTCATTACCTGCCGGTTTCTTGCTGGCCGGACCGACCAGTTCGAAGGCTCCTGCACCGACATGTGGCAGTGGCACCAATTCGATTATCTGGAGGCCGAGGCTGGTTGCTGCACGTTCGGCGGCGCTATTTGTTCTCAGAATGGTAACAAGTGCATCTACCCGCAATTCCTTGAAATAACCCGGCCAGTCGTCATCAGCGAGCCCCGGGTTGAGCGGAATACAAACCGCTCCGGCTGCGAGTGCGATAACGGCAACGCACATTTCAGGCCCAGCCGGCAAAACAACAGCAATTCTGTTGCGATGATGGATGCCCATGTGCCGCAATGCTGACATCGTCTTTTCCGCGGTACCGAACAGTTGTTGGTAAGTGAGGACAGGGCTTGCCTGTGCCAGAATGGCAGGGGCATTCGGGGCTTTGTTGCTATGATTGCAAAGTCTTTCAAACAGCGAGGCGGGCCGACATGAAGTGCCATCCACTGGCACAGAAGTTTGCGGGGCACGTTGTTGTGTCAAAGTAAGCTCGTGTTCGACTTGACGCACAGTTAGTAATGACTTTGTGCCGCTTTGCGCCTAAAATGCAATCGCAAATTGACGCAAGGCACTATCGTATCGGCAATAGAATTTGACGGTATGGGCGATCACTTCTGCGCCGTTTTGGGGATGTGCATGAAGTTAATCATTAACGGAGCTGGTTAGCTGCAGTAAGCAGGTGCGTCTGAAGCGGAGTTGCCTTCTGCGTTGATGTCACCGGGTGAAAACCCAGGAGTCAGCCGGAATAATACCAACCAAATAAATGGCGCAAAACCTCGAAAATATCGAAAGTCCCGCTCCCAAAGCAGAACGCCGGCAACTGACCGTCATGTTCTGTGACCTGGTCGGTTCAACCGCGCTGTCGGAACAGTTCGATCCCGAGGACATGCGCGATCTGCTCACCAACTATCGGCAGGCCTGCGCCAGTGCGATCAGCCGGTATGGTGGCTTTGTCGCCCGATATATCGGCGATGGTATTCTGGTTTATTTCGGGTACCCGCATGCGCATGAGTATGAAGCCGAACATTCAGTCAGGGCTGGGTTGGAAATCGTCAAGAATATGGCTGAGCTGAGTGGACCACCGCTATCGGTACGCATGGGTATTGCAACTGGTACCGTTGTTGTCGGTGATATTGTCGGCGAGGGTACCGAAGAGCATCATGCCGTGGTTGGTCAAACACCTAATCTCGCTGCCCGGCTGATTGACATGGCCGGACCGGGCGAGATCATCATTGCGGAAACTACCAGGCAGCTGTTGCTTGACCTGTTCGAGTTTCGTGACCTTGGCACACAGGAATTGAAGGGATTTGCCGAGCCGGTGGGGGCTTGGCAGATCATTGGTGAGTCCGCCGTCAAAAGTCATTCCCAGGCGATACACAAGCGGGCACACCTCACACCGCTTATTGCTCGCGAAGACGAAGTTGAGCGGCTCAACCGATGCTGGGAAGATGCCAAGAAGGGCAAAGGACAAGTGGTTTTGATATCGGGAGAAGCCGGCATTGGAAAATCCCGCCTCACGCGACACTTTGAAGATCAGATTGAGGCCAAGAGCGAAGGACCGTCAATTACAAAACTGTACTGTTCGAACAACTATCAAAATTCAACATTGTACCCGGTCATAAATCAAATCACGCAAGATTCAGGGATTGATCAGAATGATTTGAATGACGTCAAAACGGAAAAGCTGGAAAAGTATCTCAACAGGCAGTCGGCAAAATCGAACGATGAAATCGTTTTGGTGATGGAATTGTTGTCGATCGACTTTGACAAGAAATACCAACCGCTGCAATTGAGCCCGGACGCGAGAAAATTACAGACATTTCAGATTCTGGAGCGGTTGATTTGCGAGAGCACCAGCGACAAGCCGGCTCTGCTCATTGTTGAGGACCTGCATTGGAGCGACCCCACAACACTGGAGCTGCTTGATCGTATAGTGATCAACCGGGTACACGATTTGCCCCTGCTCATTGCGATGACCTTCCGAACGGAGTTCGTGCCGCCCTGGCCGGATGAGCATTACATTACCGATATCAAGGTCAAGCGGCTAAGCCCGGCCGATTCAGAGAAACTGCTGGGTGAGATGACATTGAATGCGCCTCTTCCTGTCGATGTCATCAGGAAGATCATCGAACGAAGCGATCGAATTCCGTTGTTCCTGGAAGAGGTCTACAAGGCGACCAGCGAAAACATTGCTCTCCACAAGGAAGGTGATCGGTTTGATGCCATGCGCTCCTCGAGCGCTACCGATGTTCCGAGTTCACTTGCCGGCTCGCTAATGGAGCGTCTTGACCGGCTCGGACCCGTTAAAGTGGTTGCCCAGGTTGCTGCCGCGGTGGGTCATGTGTTTTCCGCTGACGTCCTTGAACATATTGTGCCCCTGGGGCCAGCAGAACTGCGCCAGGCGTTGGATCAACTCATTGTATCGGAGATCATCTTGCTGCGAGAGGTGGGGACCGATATGGCCTATGTCTTCAAACACGCGTTGCTCCAGGATGCTGCCTATTCCAGCCTGCTGCGCGGTGAGCGTCGCAAACTTCACACCCGCATTGCCCAGATACTTGAAGAAAAGTACCCGGAAACTGCCAACCGTGAGCCAGAGCGTCTTGCCGACCACTGTTCGAAAGGCGGCCTGGCGGAACGGGCAATCGACTATTGGCAAAGGGCTGGAGAACGTGCTCGCGAAAGGAGCGCCAACTCAGAGGCCATCCGTCATCTGTCGAGTGGGCTCGATTTGCTCAAGGCACTGCCGGGAGACAAGAAAAACGCCGAGCGGGAGATCGATCTGCGGACAAGTCTGGCGTTGGCGCTGACGGCGTTGCACGGTGGCGGAGCTGCACTGGTCAAGGAGAACTACTCGCGCGCGCGCCAACTGAGCCAGCGCGACAGCGATACCCCTAAACATTTCACGATAATGATCGGATCATGGCTGAACAGTTTCATTGGCGCAGAGCTTTACGATGCACAATCGCTGAGCAATGAGTTGCTGGAACTGGCGGCCCGCAAGGACGATGTTTCCTATCTCGTTGAGGCCAAGAGGGTGCGCGGGATGACCTTGTTCTATGTTGGCGATTTTGCCGGCGCACACGCCATGATTGAAAGCGCGCTTGAGTTACACGACCCGGAACATCACAGACTGCATGCCGTACGATATGGTTTGGATCCTCTGGTTTGTTGTGATGCGTATCTGGCATATGCTCTGCTGTTTCTAGGCCATACAGAACAGGCCATCCGTAAGAGCGAAGAGGCGGTTAAGGCAGCGCAGGCGCTGGAGCATCCTTATACACATGCATTCTCGCTTGCCTTTGCCGCCTTTGTTCACCAGAACCTGGAACAACGCAGCGCAGCGAAGCTGTTGGCGCAAAAGGTCATGCAAGTTTCCGACGAGCACGAGTTTCAGTTCTGGCGCAAGCAGCAGTTGTTCGTGCGCAGCTGGGCTGAAATGAAAACGGGCGAGGGACAGGCCGGGACGGTCGACATGCGCAAGGCGATGGATGCTTTCCTGGACTCAGGATCGACAATCGGATCGACCAGATTTTTGAGTTTGATGGCAGAGGTCTATATCAACAACGGGCAGATCGATGAGGGCCGGTCAATGCTTGAAAGAGCGCTGCAGACAGCCAATGAATCGGGTGAGAAATTTTACCTGGCAGAGATCTACCGACTTGAAGCGGAACTCCATCTGGCCCGACAGGACAAGCCGGACGTCGCTGAGATTTGCTCGTGCCTGCGCCACTCGCTGGATGTTTCTGAAAGCCAGAGTGCTGTCTTCTGGCAACTCAGGACTGCCAAAAGCGTTGCAGGCCTGGGGCGAAGGTTTTGCCAGGAAGAGGAGCCGTCAGACCGCATTCTTCAGACCTGCAGTGACGCCAATCAAAGCTGTGATGCGACAGCGGCAATCTCAGCGTCGAGGGCTTTGCTGGACAGGTTGTGCTAGATGTTACTGCTGGTGAGTTGCTGCCAGCATGTAATTGACATCCAGGTCTCTGACCTTGCGCCATTCTCCGTTCAGCGGATTGTAGGCAACGCCGGATGTGTCAGTGACCGCCAGGCCGCCGTCCGCGAGCCAGGTGGTCAGCTCTTCCGGCTTGATGAATTTTTCCCATTGATGGGTGCCGCGCGGCAGCCAGCCAAGCACGTATTCAGCACCGATAATGGCCAGCCCGAAGGATTTCAGAGTGCGGTTCAAGGTGGCAACGAACATGATGCCATCCGGGTTCAGCATCGAGGCACACGTTGCGGTGAACGCGGCCGGATCGGCGACGTGTTCGATGACCTCCATGTTGAGGATGACGTCAAACTTTTCGCCATCGGCCGCCAGTTGTTCTGCCGTGGTTGCCCGATAACGGATGTCGAGGGATTGTTCGCCGGCATGCACCATGGCGGTCTTGATGTTTTTTTCAGCCGGGTCGATGCCGGTCACGGTCGCGCCCAAGCGGGCCATCGGCTCGCAAAGCAGGCCGCCGCCGCAACCGATGTCGAGCAGGTTCAGACCGTCGAATGGGCGGCGCTGGTGCGGGTCGCGGGCGAAGTGGGCGGTAACGTGTTCGCGGATATAAGCGAGCCGTACCGGGTTGAACTTGTGCAGAACCCCAAACTTGCCGTTCGGATTCCACCATTCTGCCGCCATCGATGAGAATTTTTCGACCTCCGCCGGGTCGACCGATGCTGCTGCAGTTGCGGGGTTCATGGGTTGGAGTCCTGGTGCATATGAAAGGCAGGTATAATATTGCATATAGTGGATGGCACGAGTATGAGTAGCCCCGCGCCCTTTCGGCGCACAGTGAATTGGACAATTTCCCCTCGGCAAAGCTTCCAGGCGACGCTTTGAACCGGTCCTGGATAAAGGACAGGCCATGGGCCGTTTGGTTATGAAATTTGGCGGCACGTCGGTTGCGGGTCTCGAGGAGATCCGCAACGCAGCGCGTCATGTTGCGCGCGAGGTTGCTGCCGGGCATCAAGTTGCAGTGGTCGTCTCGGCGATGGCTGGGCAGACCGATCGACTGGTTGGTTTGTCCACCGAAGCTGCAGCGATGCATGATGCGCGCGAGTATGACGCGATCGTTGCCTCCGGCGAGCAGGTGACGGCCGGGTTGATGGCGATCGTACTGCAGGAACAGGGCATTCCGGCGCGTTCATGGGCTGGCTGGCAAGTGCCGATCAGGACCGATGGTGTGCACGCTGCTGCGCGGATCACCGCCATTGAAGCCGATCAGATGCGCAAGCGGATGGAACAAGGCCAGGTCGCAGTGGTGACCGGCTTTCAAGGCATCGGTCCCGATCAGCGGATAACCACACTGGGACGGGGCGGCTCGGACACCAGCGCGGTGGCGATCGCCGCGGCGCTGGAGGCGGCTTGCGACATCTATACCGATGTCGATGGAATCTACACCAC
>JABDJG010000327.1 GCA_013002595.1 Hyphomicrobiales bacterium
ACGAAACTTGCCCGATGCACCACATCGCGCTGCGTTTCGTAACTAGCCGAGTGGACTGATTTGGCCCATCAAATGGTTCCGTATAAGAATGAAGCGCTCTAGGGGCGGCGGGTTCTGTGAATTTGAGCGAGACGGGGCATGGCTGAAACGCCGACGGGCAAGCGATATCTGATCGGCGTCGACACCGGCGGCACCTATACCGATGCGGCGGTGATCGATGCCGGCAGCAACGACGTTGTCGCCAGCGCCAAGGCGCTGACGACCCGCGGCGACCTGTCGATCGGCGTCAGCCAGGCGATAGCCGGTGCCCTGAGCGCCATGCCGTCGACAATCGCGGTTGAAGCTATCAACCTGGTTTCGGTTTCAACGACGCTGGCGACCAATGCGGTGGTCGAGGGGCATGGCAGCACGGTGGGCGTGTTGCTGATCGGTTTTGATGCCAAGATGGTCGAAAAATCCGGAATTGCCGGCGCCTTTGCCGGCATGCCGGTGGCGCGGATTGCCGGCGGGCACAATCACAACGGCGATGAGGCCGCCGCACTCGATGTTGCAGCCTTGAAAGCGGAGCTCGACACGTGGGGCAGCAAGGTCGATGCCGTTGCCATTGCCTCGCAGTTCGCGGTCCGCAATCCGGCCCACGAACACGCCGCGCGTGATCTGGTGATCGAAAGGACGCGAAAGCCGGTAACGGTTTCCAGTGAACTGTCGTCGGCGCTCGATGCGCCGCGCCGGGCGTTGACCGCGGTGCTCAACACACGGCTTATCTCGCGGATTTCCAATCTCATTGAAGCGGTGCGCACATCGATGGCGAAGGCCGGCATAAAGGCGCCATTGACGATCGTGAAGGGCGATGGCACGCTGGCGCTGGCAGAGACGGTGGCGATGCGGCCAATCGAGACCATCCTGTCCGGCCCGGCGGCCTCTCTGGTGGGCGCTGCGGCGCTTTCGGGCCTCAAAGACTTCATCATGTCCGATATGGGCGGCACGACCACGGATCTGGGCGTTCTGGCCGATGGCCGCCCCCGGGTCAGTGAAATCGGCGCCGAAGTTGGCGGCTGGCGGACCATGGTCAAGGCGATCGATGTAACCACGATCGGGCTTGGCGGTGACAGCGAGGTGCTGCTGTCGATGAACGGTGAGCTGAGCGTCGGGCCAAGACGCGTGGTGCCGATCTCGCTGATTGCCGGACAATATCGCGAAGTGACCGTCCGGCTGGAGCGCGAACTGGCCGATGCGAACCTTGCCGTGCCGGGCCGTTTCGTAATGCTGCCGATGGGGACCGGCGGCAAAGGGCTTGACCCGGCCGGTCTCAGCCAGCGCGAGCAAGATGCCCTGGCCCTGGTGACCGAGCGGCCGCAGCCAATGGCGGAGCTTGCCGGATCGAGCAGCCGGCAGCGCACCATGCAGAGCCTGCAACGCAAGGGATTTGTGCAGATTGCCGGCTTTACGCCATCCGATGCGGGCCACGTGCTGGGCCTGCAGGACAACTGGTCGAAGCCGGCAGCGCTGCTGGCGGCCCGGATCGCGGCCCGCCAACGCGGTGCATCGCCAACTGATGAAGCGGCAGCCGAGGCATTTTGCCGGGACGTGTGGAGTGAAACAGTGCGGTTGACCGGCCGGGTCATTCTGGCAACGGCGCTTGGCGATGGCGCCAGCGTCCATGACGCCGGCGGTCTTGCCGATGCGGTCTGCCGCGGTGATGGCGGCATTGGCCTGACCAATGTGTCGATTTCGCCCAGCGTGCCGGTCGTGGCGGTGGGCGGCCCGGTCAAGGTTTTCTACCCGGAAACCGGCCGCCGGCTGGGGGCGGATATGCGATTCCCCGATAATTGCGAAGTGGCCAATGCGGTCGGGGCGGCGACCAGCGTGATCGCCCGCTCGGTCAGTGTCGAGGTCTCCGGTGACGGCAGCGGACAGTTTCGCGTTCATGATGCAGGCGGCACGCAGTTGTTTGTGCAAGGTGGCGAAGCCTTGCGCTATGCAGATGCCCGCGCCCGCGAGACAGCCAGGGCCCAGGTGCTGGAAATGGGCGGTGTTGAGCCGGATATTCAGGTCACCATCGATAAACGGCTGTTGCCCGATGCGGTCGACGACAATGGGCTGCTATATGCCGAGATCACAGCCGAGGCCGTGGCGCGGCCGCAATTATGATTGAAATCGGCACCGGCCCGCTCCCCCGCCCAACCACCCGATGAGATTACCCTTGAGGTGGTTGGGCGGGGGAGCGGGCCGGTGCCGACTGATCGCGCCAGCCGTTAACGATTTGTTTTCCATAACTGAAGTTTAACGCAGTTTCGCCGAATTTGCCGGCGCGCGGCGGCTTGGCCCAACCGAGTGTTTACGATTAACCTATATTTTCTGGGCCAAGTAAGAGCAGAACCTGGAAAGACACTCAATGGCTTGGACAATCGCTAAAGATTCTGGCGCAGTTTCATTCACCCACTGGCTTGAGGACGGCAAGGGCGGTGAGGTTCTGGCCAAAATGGGTACGCCGGACGGCGCATTGCCGCTGAGCGACGGCCATGCGGTGGCAGAGGATGGCGAAGCTTCGCGGTTCGAGATCTTCCCCGGCCAGTCCAAATTCCTGTACGACGACCTGTTCTACCATCTGCCGATGATGATCCTGGTGATCGGGGCTGACGGCAAGATTTTGAACTGCAATAAATCGGCGCTCGAAACGCTTGGCTATACCGAAGAAGAACTGGACGGCCGGCACGGGTTGACCATCTTGACCGAAGCCTCCCGGGCCAAGCTGCGCAACGAGGTCTATCCGCAGTTCTTTGAAAGCGGTTATTTCGGCAATACCGAAGTCAAGCTGATGAAGAAGAACGGTCAGGCCGTCGACGTTCTGGCATCGGCGATCGGCTACAAGAACGCACAAGGCCGGGTTGAACGTTCGGTCGCTGTGCTCAGCGATATGAGCAATCAGGCCCGCACCCAGACGGCGTTGCGCCAAAGCGAACAACGGTTCCGCAACTCTTTCGAAGCCGCCGCACACGGCATGGCCATCCTGTCGGTTGATGGCCGTATCTCTGCCGTCAACAACTCGATGATCGAACTGCTCGGGGTCAAGGAGCTTGATATTCTGTCGAAGAGCTTCATGGATATCGTGCATGTCGATGACGTATCCAAGGTGACCGATGTGGTCTCCAAGATCCGCAGCGAGGGCGGAGGCGGCGGCCATGCCGAATTGCGTTTCCTGGGCGCTGAGGACAAACACGTTCACGCACTGACCAGCATCTCGGCGGTGCGCGATTCGAACGGCAAGGTTGAACAGTTCATCCTGCAGATGGTCGACATCACGTCGCGCCAGAAGGCTGAAGAGCATCTGCGCCAGGCCCAGAAGATGGAAGCCGTCGGCCAGCTGACCGGCGGTATTGCACATGATTTCAACAACTTGCTGACCGTTGTTATCGGCAATCTGCAGCTGATTGAAGGCGCTCTTGAGGGCAATGACAAGGCCTTGAAGCGGGCCCGCGAGGCGATCGATGCTGCTACCAAGGGCTCGGAGCTGACCAAACAGCTGCTGGCCTTTGCGCGCCGCCAGTCACTGGCCCCGCAGGAACTCAAGGTCAACCATCTGATCCATGAAATGGAAGGCATTCTGCAGCGCTCGGTCGGCGAGGCCGTCAAGCTGAAGGTCGATCTGATGAAAGGTGACCCGATCATCAAGGCCGATCCGACCCAACTTGAAACTTCGATCCTCAATCTGGCGATCAATGCGCGCGATGCGATGAAGGATAGCGGCGGCGGCGGGCGTTTGACCATCGAAACCAGCCGGCTTCATCTCGATGCCGACTATGCCAAGGAACATGAAGAGGTCGAGCCGGGCGATTATGTGATGATTGCGGTATCGGACACCGGTGCCGGTATTCCCAAGCATTTGTTGCACAAGGTGTTTCAGCCGTTCTTCACGACCAAGGAAGTGGGCAAGGGCACCGGTCTTGGGTTATCGATGGTGTTCGGTTTCATCAAGCAGTCGGGCGGCCACATGAAAGTCTACTCCGAAGAAGGTTGCGGCACGTCGTTCAAGATGTATCTGCCGCTGCGCGCGATGGACGGCGAGGAAAAGCAGCCGGAAGCCGAGGAAGAGCCGGAGGCTGAAGATGCCAAGACCAAGATTCTGGTTGTTGAAGACCAGGACAATGTCCGCGACGTGGCCGTCGATTTTCTCGAAAGCTTCGGCTACGAGGTGCTGCAGGCGCACAACGCCATAGAGGCTTTGGAAATGCTGCAGGACAACAAGGAAATCGCGCTTTTGTTCACCGATGTGGTGATGCCAGGCGGCATGAACGGGTTCGATCTGTCCCAGGCAGCGGCCCAGATCAGGCCGGATCTGAAGGTCATCCACGCCTCGGGCTATCCCAAGGGCGCCATGGTGCACCAGGAAGAGCCGCGGCTGGGCGACAATCTGATTTCCAAGCCGTACCAACGCGAGGACCTGCGCAAGATCGTCGAACAGACGCTTGCCAAGGAGTAGCGGCCGGCGCCGGGCGACGATTTTTCGACTCAGCACTGCAAACTGCCTTCGCCCCTTTGGGGAGAGGGTAATCGCATATGGCTGCCGGGCCCTTCATTTGCGTCATCCCGGACAAGCGGCGAAAGCCGCGCCGAGCCGGGACCCAGAAGTCGCACAGCAAGGCACTGCAATGTCGCCCCTGGGTCCCGGGTCAAGCCCGGGATTACGGCATTGGATGGCCAGACCATCATATGCGACTGCCGTTTCGCGATGCGGGCGGGGAACTGATCCGCTATCCACATTTGCCGAGGTTTTTGCTGGCAGGTGAGGTCCGATCGGGTAGCCTTGCGGCATGCTCATTCACACCATATTCGATATTCTTGCTGCGCTTTGCGCGCTGACGCTGACGGCGGTGGTCTATCGCTGGCGGCTGGCCGAGGCCGGCGAGCGGATCGAGCGGCTCGGACTGGCCTATGCCGCCGCACTGGTCGGCGGTGCGGTTGCCGGCGGGTATCTGTTCGGCACCGTGAACCTGTGGCTGACCGGCATCGATGGCGTCGGGCGCAGCATTGCCGGCGCGCTCATCGGCGCCATTGCCGGCGTTGAGACGTTCAAGGCGATGCGCGGTGTGCGTGGATCAACCGGCCTGTTGTTCGTGCCGGCGTTCTGCCTCAGCGTTGCGATCGGGCGGATCGGGTGTTTTCTGTCCGGTCTTGAGGACCAGACCCATGGCAGCGCGACGGGCGTGCCGTGGGCGCATGATTACGGCGATGGCGTGCTGCGCCATCCGGTCCAGATCTACGAGGCGCTTGCGATGGCCGGATTCCTGGTGTTTGCGCTGGTGGCCATCGGCCGGCGCGATCCGGTGTTCATGCGTCAAGGCTTTTACCTGATGGCCGGCTGGTACGGCGCACAGCGGTTCTTGTGGGAGTTCTTCAAACCGTACGGCCCCGTGCTCGGGCCGTTGAACATTTTTCATTTCGTCTGTGCGGGCCTGCTGGTCTACGCTTTCGTCATGTTGCACAGGAGCCAGCGTGAATATTCCAGTCCGTAAAGCAGCGCCGTATATCTTTTACGGCCAGACGACATCGCTGTGCGAGACCTGCCATGCACTGGTGCCGGCCAAGATCATCATTGAGGAAAATTGCGTTTACTACCTCAAGCGCTGCAAGCAGCATGGCGTCCAGAAATCTCTTGTTTCGAGCGATGCCGGCTATTTCAGGCTGTGCCATGACTACCTGAAACCCGGTGACCGGCCGCTCACCGCGCAGACCAACACCAACTATGGCTGTCCCTATGACTGCGGCTTGTGTCCTGACCATGAGCAGCACTCATGCCTGGCGCTGATCGACGTCAACGAGGAGTGCAACCTGACCTGCCCGGTGTGCTTTGCGGATTCGAGCCCGGCCAAGAAGCGCCACCGGTCGCTGGCCGAGATCGAAAAGATGATGGATGCGCTGGTGGCGGCCGAAGGCGAGCCCGACCTGTTGCAGCTGTCGGGCGGTGAGCCGACCATTCACCCCGATATCCTTGCCATCATCAAGGCGGCCAAGGCGCGGCCGATCCGGCACGTGATGATCAACACAAACGGGTTGAGGATCGCCCGGGACCCGGACTTTGTTGCAGCTCTTGCAGAGTTCAAACCGGGCATCGAGGTCTATCTGCAGTTCGATTCCCTCAAACCCGACGCGCTCAAGGCGCTGCGCGGGGCCGATCTCACCCGGATCCGCCGGCAGGCGCTCGAAAACCTGGAAAAGCACAACATTTCAACCACTTTGGTTGCGGTGATGAAGAAGGGGCTGAACGATGACGAGGCCGGCGACATCATCCGGCATGGCCTGAAATGGCAGTGCGTGCGCGGTGTCACCTTCCAGCCGATCCAGGATGCCGGGCGCAACGAGAATTTCGATCCGCGCACGGACCGGATGGTCCTGTCCGACATCCGCCGGGCGATCATCGATGGCGGCACGGCGTTTGAGGCGAGCGATATCATCCCGCTGCCGTGCAACCCGGAATCGATCGCCATCGGCTATGCGCTGAGGAACGGCGATCAGATCGCGCCGATCACCTCGTTCATCCCCAAGGATGTCATCGTGGCCGATGTGCCCAATGCGATCACGTTCGAAAAATATCCCGAATTGCAGCAGCGGATCTTTGAGTTCTTTTCCCTGTCGACGACGCCGGAGGTCACGCCGGACCGGCTCGAGGCGCTGTTGTGCTGCCTGCCCGAGGTGGCGATGCCGGACGGGCTCGGCTACGAGCACACCTTCCGCGTCGCCATCGTCGAATTCCTCGATGCCTACAATTTCTGCCTCGGCCGGGTGAAACGCTCCTGCGTCCACTTCATGACGCCGACCGGCCAGATCATCCCGTTCGACACCTACAACCTGTTCTACCGCGACGGCCGCATCGACGAAATCCGGCGGCGGCTGGATGTTCAGGCATGAAAGTTTTTGCCGTCATCGTGGGGTTGCTTGCCATGGCGATGGGTGGTGGATGTCTGATGCTGGTTAGCGGTGTCGTGAGAGCGCCGGTGCTGCTGGGGGCCTGGCTGCAATTGGTGATCGGCGGCAGCCTGGTGATCTATGCCGCGACGCGCAAGCGCGGGGTGCCCTTTTCAACCGGCTTCAAGTGGGTTGTCTGGCTGGTCGGGTGTGCGCTGGTGGCGTGGGTCGCGTTCTGGATCTACGTGCTGGCGACGCTGAACATACACTGAGGCTGGAGGGCGCATGCGGATCATCTCGTTCATCTTTGCCGGGTTGCTGGTCCTGGCCGGCGGCGGCTGTGTGGTGACGTGGGCATCGAGCAGCCCCTCGATTGCGCTTGATGCCGGGTTCTTCCTGGTCGGTGGCTTTGGCCTGTTGCCGCTGATCGGCGGCGCCCTGCTGTTTCGCTATGCCTGGAAGGACAGGGGCGGCAAGCGCGGCGGGCAATGAGGATCGTCTCGTTCATCATTGCAGGCCTTTTGATTCTGGCGGGCGGTGGCTGTCTCGTCAGTTGGTCTGACGGGGCGAGGCTTGATGAAACATTCCTGTTGTTTGCCAGCTTCGGCCTGGTGCCGCTGATCGGCGGTGCCCTGCTGTTCCGCTACGCCTGGAAGGACAGGGGCGGCAAGGGGGGCGGGCAATGAGAACCTTCTTTGGGGTGGTTGCTGCGCTGGTGGCGCTGTTTGCCGGAGGGTGCGGCGTGGTGTTCTTTGTCATGAGCATTGCCGATACAATGGCCGGGCGCAACGCTTACGGCATTCCCATTATCTCTCTCGTCATCGGCATCATTCCGGGCATTATCGCCGGGCTGGTTGCCTGGTGGCTGCTCAAGAAGCGGCCCGAAGGTGGCGATCTTGATCCTAGTCCTTAGATCACCCCTTTGGGGCAAGGCAATCGCGTATGAAAGTCCGGTCTTCCAGTCCCGTCATCCCGGCCTTGAGCCGGGACCCAGAAGCGACAATTCATTGCGGTGCTTCAAAGCTGCTGGGTCCCGGCTCGGCGCGGCTTTCGCCGCTTGTCCGGGATGACGGTGAGGGATGTTTTTTGTGATTTGGATCTGTGAGGACAATGTGCGGCTCCCTCTCCCCGCT
>JABDJG010000334.1 GCA_013002595.1 Hyphomicrobiales bacterium
GGCATCGGCGTCGACTGGCTGGTTGGCGGCGGCGGTGACGATGTGCTGGCGGGCGGCGGCGATGTCGATAGGCTGGTTGGCGGCGGCGGTGACGATGTGCTGGCCGGCGGCGGCGATGTCGATAGCTTCGTCTTCAACACGGCAGCCTGGGGCGATGACACGATCAACGACTTCGCCGACGGGGTTGAAATGATGGACATGCGCGGCTCCGGCGCCAGCGCCGGCACCTTGAACGTGGTCACCTCGGGCACCGATGCCATCGTCGACTTCGGCACCGGCCAGACCATCACCCTGATCGGTCAGGCCGGGAGCATCGATGCGACTGACTTCATCTTTTGAGGGTTAGCACAGCCCGGCCTGGGCTACGGTAACGGCATGGACGCCCCCGTCCGGATTCCCGGTGACAGTATCCGAATTATTGTCACCGCAATCTATCGAATTGCCGGAACCGCTTGCTGGTCCCGACGCGGCGCGGCAGGCTCGGCCGGGTTGGCGGTCGAGGCGGCATGTTGCGCATCGGCGTTGGCCGGTTCGTCCGCCTCGCCGACGATCTTGAAGAACGCCACCACCTGGCGCAGGGCGCTGACCTGTGACTGCGCCGAATTGAGCGCCGCCGTGGTTTCCTCGACCAGCGCACCGTTCTGCTGGGTCATCTCTTCCATGGCGTTGATGGCCTGGCTGACCTGGTCGATACCGGCCGACTGCTCCTGGCTGGCCGTTGCGATCTCGGCGACGAAATCGGCCACCTTCTTGACCGAGCCGACGATTTCCGCAAGCACACCACCGGTCTTGTTGACCAGTTCAACGCCCTGGTTGACCTGCTCGTCGGAGCTGGAGATCAGGTCCTTGATGTCCCTGGAGGCCTGGCCGGCGCGCTGCGCCAGGGCGCGGACCTCGCTCGCCACCACGGCAAAGCCCTTGCCGGCATCGCCGGCTCTTGCTGCCTCGACGGCCGCATTGAGTGCCAAAAGGTTGGTCTGGAAGGCGATTTCCTGGATCAGTCCGACAATCTCGGAAATCTCCCTGGAAGACCCCTCGATCCGGTCCATTGCCGCCACCGCATCGCCGACAATCCCGCCGCTGCTGTCGGCCAGTTCCCGGGCCGCCACGGCAACCTGATTGGCTTCCTGGGCATTGTCGGCATTCTGGCGCACCGTCACCGACAGCTCTTCCATCGAGGCGGTGGTTTCTTCAAGCGAGGCGGCCTGATGTTCGGTCCGCGCCGACAGGTCCGCCACACCGGCACCGATCTCCGCGGTGGCGCCCTCAACAGCGCTCGAGACCAACGCGATCTGGCCGGCGACATTGTGCATCTCGTCGCCCATGCGGTTGGTGCCGTCCTTCAGGATGGCAAAGCTGCCGTGATAATCGCCCTCGATTCTTTTGCTGAGGTCGCCGTGCGCCATCGCCGAGACCACATCGACCGTGTCGGCCAGGCCGCATTCGACGGTCTCGAGCAGGCGGTTCATGCCTTCACTCAGACTGAGCATGACGCCGCTGGCCTGGCCCGGATCGACCCGGCGCGAAAAGTCGCCCTTTGCGGCGGCCTGCACCACCGAATTGATCTCGCCGTTAAGGTCGTCCAGCGCCTTGCCGGTGGTGACTTCCGCGGTGACGTCGGTGTGCGTTGCGACCCAGCCGCCGTCTTCCAGCGGTTGCCTGGTGACGCGGATGTAACGGCCATCCCTGAGCTGGTCGGTCCGGCTCGAGGACGCGCCTTGTGGCAGCTGATCGAGCGCCGCTACCTTGCTTTGAGCCGCGCTGGTGTCTGTCTCACCGTCCAGAATGCCCTGTGTGACGCGATGGCCGATGATCGCCTCGTGCGAGGTCCCGGCCTGCAAGAGGTCTTCGGGCAACTGATACCACCTGGCGTATTTGTCGTTCCACACGATGAGCCGTTTTTGCCCGTCGAACATGCACAACCCCTCGCCCATGTTGTCGAGCGCCGCCTGAATTCTGTCGTTCTGGAGCCGCAACGCGGCTTGTGCATCCTCGCTGCCGCTCGACTGACGGGACCGCAATGCCGAAACTGCCGTCCCGGCGCCGGCCAGTACCGCAAACAGCGCCAGACCAAGGCCACAGCTATAGGCGAGGTTGGCCTCGGCAAACAGCGTCAGGCGGGACTGGTACGCCAGATATGCAGCCGCGGCGCTGCCGGCGGCGGACGATGCCAGGTATGCGGGCAGACCGGGCCCGTTTCCGGTACGAACAAATTGCGTCAACACACGCATGCTTGTTTACCTTCCCAGTAAATGCACCGGCGGGCGCCTGGCCGGATCTGCGTGCACCTACGGTCTTCAATGAGACGGTTGATCTGCTGTCCGGTCACACGGGGGGTTCCCCACCACGTTGAGCGACAGGTGCAGCAGTATCATTATGGTATGAACAATCGGTGAATGATTGCCCCAAATTGATACTTGCCCGCCGCAAGTTTCAACCAACGGCCAATTATGCAACTACAGTAATACTGCGCGGTTCCGTCTGCTGCAGCATGAACCTTACCTGCATTAGAGCACGATCGGTTTAGATCGGGTCGATCTAAACCGTGAATCGTCCTCTAACTTATTGAAGTCGATCAGGTTTATGATTTTTGATTGATTCAACCAAAAATCATCCTGATCTTGTCGGTCTGGGTAACCTGGCCGTAGAGAAAAAAAATCAATGTGTGAATTCGACGAAAAGCACGCTGCGAAGTCCGGCCCGGGCAAATTATTCCGGTGGGGATTTTCCTCGATGGACGAAGACCGCATCGAGCCGGGAATCAAATCGCCGGCCGAGACGATCGCGGGTCAGACGAGCGGCAAGGCGGCGGCGGAATAGCGGGTTGGTTTGGGGCGTCCACCTGAATTACGGTGTCACGGCAATTCCCGGATTTCCAAACGCCCGGTTTAAGAAAGAAACGAGTCAAGGCGTAAGCGTTCTGGCAACACGAAACCCTGTATTGTCGTTCAGGTCGTCGCTACTGCCGCGGCTGGCCGAGCGCAGGTGCGCCGGACCGTTGAACCAGGAACCGCCGCGCGATGCGCGACGGTTACAGTCGCCGCTTGTTCGTGCAGAGCCATCTGAGGGCGCACCATTGTAGTTGTCATTCCAACAGTCTTCCAACAACTCATCGACATTGCCAAGCATGTCGTACAGGCCAAACTGATTGCCTTTGTAGCTGCCAACAACCGTGGTCTTGTTGCCACTGCCGTCAGTGCAGCTTTTGTTCTTCGGACCGATCGGCGAGTCCCTGTCCGCGCCGTTGGCATAATCGCACAGCGCGCGTTCATCGTTTCCGAAGTGGTACCGGGTTGTCGTTCCAGCCCGGGCTGCGTACTCCCATTCGGCCTCCGACAACAAACGGTAGTGTTGGCCTGTCTTGCCGCTGAGCCACTTTACATAGGCCTTGGCATCATCCAAGTTCACGCAAACGACCGGCTGGGCAGCGGATTGGCGGAACCCGGGATTGCGAAACGACCGTCCTTCGCGCTCTTCCCAAAAGCGTTTCTTGCGATTGTAGACCCAGCATTTGTTGCCGGTTTTGTACCCGGTCTCCTTCACAAACATCTCGAATTGACCGACTGTGATCTCGAATTTACCCACCGCGAACGGCTTTTGGATCGTGACCTTGTGCTGCGGGCCTTCGTTATAATTGTCGGTGTAGTGGCGCTTCTCGCTCTCAGGCGCCCCCATGATGTAAGAACCTGCAGGCAACACGACCATCTCAGGACACTGATCGCAGTCCTTGAACGTTTCACCGGGGGTGTGTGCACGCGTAGGCGTCGGTTCGTCCTCACCGGGAAACACGCCGAGCGCCAGCTTCTTCAAAGCGGCCTTGGCCAGTTGAACATGAAAGCTGTCCGTCTTGTCGCCATGCACCGCCAGAAACGCCTGCCATGCGCTTTGTGTACCGATCGCCCTGGCCAGCTCGAAGTCCCGGGCAATCGGATCCGGACTGGGCGATGTTACCGGGATACTGTCAGGCCGTCCTTTTCCAGCAAAATAGAAATCGCCCAGGACGGCATCATAGTAGGCAGGAGTTTGTTGATGCGACACGCTCAGCGCCAGTTCGCGAACCGTGCGCCTGGCCCGGCGCGCCATATCGACAAGATCGAGACCGGGTTGCTGCAACAGGGGGATCAATGTCCGGGTGAACACCGAGTTCGGGTTTCGGTCG
The DNA here is from genome assembly GCA_013002595.1 of Hyphomicrobiales bacterium. Classification (GTDB taxonomy): domain Bacteria; phylum Pseudomonadota; class Alphaproteobacteria; order Rhizobiales; family Aestuariivirgaceae; genus JABDJG01. The sequence goes on from JABDJG010000334.1 coordinate 4,160, forward strand.
CCATCGTTGAGCCGGTCGAGCGCCTGTTCTCCGGCATCGGCGGAATACATCACGAAAGTGCCTTGCGGCGCGGCCACCCGGGCAAGGCCGCGCGTGGCGCCAAGCGAGCGCCCGGCGGCCGTTGAAAACGGATTGTTGCGGCAGGCATCGAGGATGACCACGTTGAGGCGGGCCTTCTTGGCCTTCAGTGCGATCAGGATATTGTTGAGGGAAATGGATTCGCCTTTTACAAAGCCTTCCTGACCCGGCGTGGCGTCTGGAATATCTGTGGGCAAAAGGAAATTTTCACCGGCAATCTCAACCCCATGACCGGCAAAGAACAGCAAGGCGATGTCGCCCGGTTCGATCTGGTTGACGAACGTCTGAACGGCAAAGTTCAAATCGCGGCGGGCGACGTTCGAGGCTTCCGTGACACCGAACCCGAGCGCCCTCAGCGTGCCCGCCATGGCCTTGGCATCATTCACGGCCTTTTGCAGCTTAACAACATGGGCATAATTGTCATTGCCGATGACCAACGCCACCCGCTTTTCGGCAATTGCCGTCGTCATGGTCGCAGCGGCAAAAAACAAAACCAGCAACAAACGGCAGATCGTGCGAGACATGTTGCACAGCTCCTGTTCGCCAATCCACATACGGATCCGTATCTTGTCACAAATGCTAGGCTGATGCATGTGAACCTGATGTGAATGGACTCAGAATTACGGAATGTCGGTGAAAGTTACCGAATTAATGTCTGCATTTGCGGGTGACAGTCATTGGTGTTAACTCGGGTACTGACACCGTCACCCGTGTTGCACGCCATTCGCTGGCGTTTGACGCTCGATCGTGGACTCCAACATTGACTGTTGAATTGACGAGCCGTGACCCGGATTGACTCATATCGGACCAAAGTCTAGCGTGATCGCAGTCTTGCCGCTTTGAAGCCCAAGGACGGCGAAATTGGCGTAAGATCAGAGGCTTTGAGCAAACCGGGGTCACATCAAAGGCGGCCCGCTTGGGCCGTTCTTTGCTTCAAGGGAGACCTGCCATGAAACTGACTGCACCTTCCCAACTGGTGGCTTTGCTATCTGTGCTGCTGATCGTTCTTGCGGTCCTTTCATCGTTTGTTGCCGTGCCGGTCATAGGCGGTTTTCAATTCGAAGTTGCCATCTTTGGCTATCTCGTCCTGTTGGCCGGCAATCTTTTAGAAGGACTTTGACCGGCCGGGCCGAATAGCCAACCAGAGCGCCTTCGATTGCTGGCATGCTCCAGCATTGCCCCTTGCACGACCGGACGGGGTGTCCATCACATGACCGTAAATCCGTTCTAGATCAGGATGATTTTTGGTTGAATCAACCAAAAATCATAAACCTGATCGACTTCAATATCTTAGAGGGCGATTCACGTTTTAGATTGTTCCAATCTAAAACGATCGCGCTCTAGTCGGATGTCTCCGACCGGCCAGCACCGAAACGGTCAAGGTGGGAGCGGAAAGCATGCGCCAGGTTGGCGCTGGTGTTGGGGCCTGCAAGGATACTTCGCCTCACGCCGGCACCGTCGAACAACAACAGGGTAATGTGCCGGACGCCATGAGCGGACGCCAGTTCGCGGCCCCTGGCATTGGTGATGTCGGCGATCAGGTACTGAAGCTGCCCGTCCTCGAACGCCTCAAGGGCGTCACGCGTTTGTCTTTGCAGCGCAAGGCAGCGGGGACATTGCGGGTCGTGGATCTGGACGACGGCCGGAATGCCGTTGCCGATCCGCGACAGATCGTGCTCGGCAATAGTCGCGCTGACATGACCTGCCAGATACCAGCTGCCAGCGGCGGCCAGGCCGGCAAGCAGCCCCCAGTTGCGCACGGCTGCAAGGACGCTGCGCCGGCTGGGATTGCCGCCGGCCCTACCGGTGCCAGCACGTTTGTGTGCCTTCTTCCTGGCTGGGTTTGCGGGTTTGCGTTTCCTGCGCTTCATTGCCGGTTTGAACTTTCTGCCAGATCAGTTCACGTTTTGATGTTTCCATCAAAACGTGAGAAAACTGATCGTCGTCAATATGTTAGAGGGCGATTCACATCTTTGATTGATTCAATCAAAGACGATCGCGCTCCAGACTGACCTGTCTCAAGTTATGACGACCGAGCGATCAATTGG
>JABDJG010000338.1 GCA_013002595.1 Hyphomicrobiales bacterium
TCAATTGACAGCATGCCCCGTACGCTGACGTTTACAAGAAATCTCATAAGATTGATAACATCATTCGCCGACGCCACTAATTCACAGGGCTACAAATCTTAACAAAAAGGAGGATAGTGCAAAACACGCAGCAGGTTCTGTTCGCTGCCCGTTACCATCTGTGCCGCAGGTTCACTAAAGCCATCTTGCACAGTTGCCGGACTCTCGCGATCGATCCAGCCGAGCAACTCGATACCTATATCAAGCAGCTTTTGATGAAATTGCCGTGTCGGCTGCTCGACATCGCTTGGCACAGGGCTGTTCTGATAGACGTGATAGAACTCCTTGAGATCCTTGAAAGTGCTGTCTTTCGCGTTCTCCGACTTGTAGCCGTAATAACCGTGCATGGTATCTGCGTCGGTGGCGAACTCGTGCCGGTCAGCGCGGGCAAAAAAATCCGCCCAACAGTCATACATTTGCGAGATCTCGGCCTCACTGATCGGGTGCCCCTTCAGTACCGCAAAGCCGGTCTCATGCAGGGATTTGACAAATTGTGCCGGTGCATCCGGATCGTCGTAGTCAATCGCCAGGATATTAAATGTGCTCACAATGGCCTCAAAAACTCGATTTGATGGTCGACAGAAACACCTCGCGGACCGCGTTGTCGTCAACCCCCATGCATAGGTTGGCCCGGGGCCGGAACGTATCTGACGACTTTATGGTCTGGCCGGCCTTGTCGCCCTCCACAATAACATCAAGTGGCCCGTGCTCGAGAGTAAACAGATCCGGCCGCGCAATCGATATCACTGCTGTCGGGTCATGCATATGACAGCCATAGAACCCGTCGTGCTTTTCATGGAACCGGAAATAGAACTGCGCGGCGTCATTGAGGAAACCGCCAAGCTTGGGTGCTGCGTCGGCCAGACCGGCAAAATCAGCCGGCCCGCAGATCACTTTGTGGGTCACGTCAAGCCCGACCAGGGTGACGTCCCACGATGCCTCGAACACGGCCCTGGCCGCATGCGGGTCCTGCCAGATGTTGGCTTCGGCAAACGGTGTCGCGTTGCCGCCCGCCGCTACGCTGCCGCCCATGACGGTGACGGATTTGACCTTGGTGGCAATTGACGGGTCCTGTTCCAGAGCGATCGCCAGGTTGGTCAGGGGTCCGACGGGGCACAGTATGATTTCGCCAGGATTTGCATTGACCGTAGCGCAAATGAAGTCGGCGGCCGTTTGTTCAACCGGCGAGCCGGACGGCGCAAATGGTGGCACCTCGCCAAAGCCCTCTTTCCCGTGTACAAAGTCGGCAACCGGCAAGGCCTCCTGCACCAAAGGTACGTAAGCACCACGCGCAACCGGCACGTCAACGCCGGAAAGTTCCGTCAGCGCCAAGGCATTGCGCGTGGCAATGTCCGTCGTTACATTACCGAAGATCGTGGTGAGCCCGATGAGGTCGATGTCGTCGTGCACAATCGCAAACAGGATCGCCATCGCATCATCAATGCCTGGATCAGTATCTATGATAACCTTCTCAGCCGGCATCCTTGGCTCCCTGTTTCACAAAAATGCCAGAACTTCCTGCTCGTCCGGGATGGACTCGGCAGCGCCATGCCGGGTGATCTGTATCGCGCTGGCCGCTGCGGCATAGCGCAAGGCGGCTTTGACATCTCCGGCCATTGTGAACCGGGCCAGGAATGCACCAAGGAAAGTGTCGCCCGCGCCAGTCGTGTCGACAGGCCTCACATCAAAGGCAGGTTGCGCATGGACCCTGCCGCTGGAATGATAGATCGCGCCATCACGTCCCTTGGTGACAAGCATGGCCAGCTGGCCTTGCTCAACAGCGTCGCGGCCACCGGCCTGCGCAAGCGCCCGTGCTTCGATCTGATTGACGGCGACAAGATCGACAAATTCAAGAATGGGCAGCGCATCCGATGCAACGAATGGCGCTGCACTGTAGGCAATCTTGAACCCGCGCTCCTTGGCTTCGCGGACAATATCGAAGGCCAGGTTGGTCTCGTTCTGCAGCAACACCCAATTACCTGCGCCACCGCCCTCGTTAAGTTCGCGAATGACTTGCTCGTGGGAGAGATGCAGATTTGCGCCGCCATGGGTCAGTATTCGGTTCTCACCATCATCGTTGACCATGATCACCGCATGACCGGTTGGAGCATCGACTTCTGCCAAATGGTCAGGAGCAACACCAGCCCGCCGCAGTTCATCAAATGCCCACTGTTCATTTTTGCCGACTGCCCCGACATGTCTTACTTCACCACCCGATTTGGCAATCGCGATCGACTGATTGGCCCCTTTGCCGCCTAAAAACCGTTTGTATGATTTCACGGCCAGCGTTTCGCCGGGCGCGGGCGTATGGGAGACCCGGTAGACGTGATCGATGTTGAGGGAAGCAAAGTTGATGATCATGCTCTAGGTACTTAAAGTTGCGGTGTTCGCCGTCGGTGCTGCGCAAAGGTAGCGCAACAACAATAATTGTTCACGTCAATTGTAGTCCGATCACTGGGCAATTCCGGTCTGGCCTGCCCAAAAGATGTGCAGTGGTCGCATTCTGGCGGATTCTCGAGCTTTTTTCGTTGACTCTTGGCGAAGGCGGCTTGCCTAATCGGGTGGCACAAGCCCCCGTAAGCACCAAAAGGGAGTCCGACATGAAGACGTTTTTTACCGCAGCAATCGTAGCCGCGTTTGCATTTGGAACCGCGGCGCTCGGCCAGGCAGTGGCCGCGGAGAAGGTCAGCTTTGGCACAAACTGGCTTGCGCAGGCTGAACATGGCGGCTTTTATCAATCGGTGGCAGACGGCACCTATGCGGCCTGTGGTCTGGACGTAACCATTGTTCCAGGCGGTCCGCAGGTAAACAATCGGGCATTGATGCTTGCTGGCAAGCTCCAGTTCCACATGGGCGGCGACATGCTGCAGGCGTTTTCAGCCGTCAAGGAAGGCATTCCGGTCGTCTCGGTTGCGGCAATTTTCCAGAAACATCCCCAGGTTATAGTGGCTCATCCGGGCGTGGCAGATAAATGGGAAGACCTCAAGAACCTCAAACTGCTGATCGGCGACAATGGTTTTCAGAGTTTCTATCAATGGATGATCAAGGAGTTCGGTTTCACGTCTGAGCAGCGCCTGCCCTATACCTTCAATCCAGCCCCGTTCCTGGCCGACAAGAACAAGGGCATGCAAGGCTACCTGTCATCCGAGCCCTATGTCATCGAAAAGGAAGGTGGCTTCAAACCGAACGTCTTCCTGCTCGCCGATGCCGGATATTCTTCCTACGCCACCACCATCGAAACCATGGCCGGCACGATCAAGGACAAGCCCGAGGTCGTGAAGTGCTTTGTCGAGGGGTCGGTCAAGGGTTGGTACAACTATCTCTATAATGACCGCTCGGCCGCCGACGCCATGATCAAGAAAGACATCCCGGACATGAGCGACGACAAGATCGATTTCGCCATCGGCAATATGAAGGAGTTCGGCATCGTTGACAGCGGTGACGCACAGTCCATGGGG
>JABDJG010000344.1 GCA_013002595.1 Hyphomicrobiales bacterium
GCGCACGAAGTGGCTGGCCTTACCTTATGGCGATCAGGGCCTGCTGATCTCAAAAGCCCACTACGACAGGATCGGCGGCTTCCGTCCGATCCCGATCATGGAGGACGTCGATATTGTCCGCCGCATCGGCCGGCGCAATCTGACGCAGCTCGATTGCAGCGCCGTCACCAGCGCCGGACGTTACCGACAAGAAGGCTACCTGCGCCGTATTTCGCGCAACATCGTGTGCCTGTCGATGTGGTTCCTGGGCGTTGCGCCCGATAAGATCGCAAGGGTCTACAGCTGATGCAGTGCCACCTCGTCGTCATGGCAAAGCAGGCGTGCGCCGGCCGGGTCAAGACCAGGCTGGCCCGGCAAATCGGCGTTGCAGAAGCCTTGCGGGTCTATCGTACGATCCTCAACCGGACGCTTCGCGATCTGTCAGCCGACCCCAGATGGCAAACCTGGATTGCAGTGTCGCCGGACACAGCCATCCATTCTCCAGTCTGGCCCAAGGTCAGTTTGATGGGGCAGGGCAGTGGCGATCTCGGTCAACGCATGCAGCGCGTGTTCGATGTCCTGCCAGTTGGTCCCGTTGTCATCATAGGCTCCGATGTTCCCGGCATCAGGCGGGCGGACATTGCAGGCGCATTTGCAGCGTTGGGCTCAAACGATGCCGTCTTTGGGCCAGCCGGCGATGGCGGCTACTGGCTCGTTGGCCAGCGCCGCCTCCCGGCGGTTTTGCCGATATTCGAAAACGTGCGCTGGTCGAGCGAGCATGCCCTTGCAGACACGCTCGCCAACCTCAACAGCGTTGAGTTCATTCGCCAGATCGATGACCTCGATACCGCTGGGGACTACCGGAAATGGCGCAAACGCCAATTGCGTTAGAGATTTAGTTGGTAGCTGGCCGGCACATAGCGATATCCGCCACCTGACTTTTCAACATAACCGACAGCCGGGAACGGCATGTGATAGCCGGCAAACGGGATCTTGTCGGCGGCAATCATGTCGAGCAGCATCTTGCGGGTTGCAACAGCCTCCTCCTTGTCCATGTCGAATTTGACATGCCAGTCGGGCCGCTGCAGCGAAACAACATAGTGATTGCAGAAATCGCCGCCAAGCAGCAGCCGCTTGCCGCCGCTCTCAAGATGGTAGCCCGTGTGGCCGGGCGTATGCCCGTGCGCGGCAACCGCGGTGATGCCGCTGGCGACAGATGAGCCGTCCTTGATCATGGAAATCTTGTCGGCCAGTGGTTTCACGATGCTGGATGTTAGCTTGGCGACCCGCTCCGTGCCGCCCGACATGCGGTCGTCGTGAGTCCAGAAATCAAACTCGATTTCGTGCGCGGCGTACTCGGCATTGGCAAACACCGGCGTGCCATTTTCCATCAGCCCGCCAATGTGGTCGGGATGAAAATGCGTCAGAACCAGCATATCGACCTGATCGGCCGAATAGCCCGCAGAGCCCAGCGCCTTGGCCAGACGGCCGGCATTGGGCCGCCGTGCGCCGCCATTGCCACTATCGAACAACACCAGTTTCTCGCCGGTGTTGACCACAACAGGCGAAAACCCGATCTCCATTTTGTCGCCCGGCAAATTATTGGCCTTGGCCAGCGCCTGTACGTCTTCGGCTGAAGTGTTCTGACCGAAAATCGGATGCGGCCCGGGTAACTGAATGGCGCCGTCATTGATGACGGTGATTTCAAACTCACCCAGCTTGAAGCGGTGAAAGGCTGGTGCGGCTGCCCCGAGCATAGGCGCTTTGGCGAACGTTGCAGAATTGAAACTGAAGACGACAGGCGCTGCAAGCAGGCCCGTTACGGTCTGGCGGCGGTTCAATGACAGTTTGGATGACATGGCTGTATACTCCCTGTTTGCTTTTCGGTGTTGTCGCAACGTAATCCAAATCTCGGCCAACTTGTGGTCATTCACGCAGTTTTGACAACGGCGCATCGGGTGCAACGACCCCCATTCCCCCGGTTCTCACGACATAGATGCCGATCAGGATCAATGCCAGCGCTGCAAAAGCGCTTGGCTGCGGTCTCTCGGCCAGAAATATGACACCGTAGACAACGCCGACGAGCGGCACGATAAAATTGATTTGCGAAAAGAACGTCGCCCCCTGACGCCGGATCAGTGCCAGCATCATCAGGGTTGCCAGTGCCGTTTGAAACACGCCGAGCACAATCCCAGCCATCAGCGATGCGCCGGTAGGTTCCAGCTGCAATGGTTGATCCATCATGAACGCCATTGGCACGATCATCGGGATGGACGCGATCATCACGCCAGCCGCCAGGGCTTTTGCCGGAACGCCCTTGATCCGGCGTATGAAGAGCGCATTGATGGCGTAACACAAAGATGCCGCCGCCACCGCCAGCTGGCGCACGGCATCTTCGCCGAGCTGTGAAAGTTTCCCCGGTCCGATCAACACGATGAGGCCGGCCAGGCCGAACAGGACACCGATAAGCTTGCGACGGTTCATCTTCTCATCAGTCGTCGCAAAATGCGCACAGACCAATGTGAACAGCGGCATACCTGCCATCAAGATCGCCGCCAGACCGCTGTCGATCACTTCTTCTCCCCAACCGATCAGGCTGAATGGCAACACATTGCCGAACAGGGCGACCAGCGCGATGCTCCCCCACACGGCCCTGCCGCGCGGCAGGGCCTGCCCGGCCATCAGGGCCGCGACAATCAAGACCGCAGCGCCAGTGATCATCCGCAGGGCGGTCAATGTGACCGGCGGGATAGTCGCAACGCCGATCTTGATAAACAGGAAGCTGCCGCCCCACACCAGCGCCAATGCAACCAGCAGGAAGTACGCGCCCAAGCCGGGCCGTGTCATTGAAGACTATCCCTTCTTGCGCTGCAGGTGCTCGCCCAGCCGTGGCAAGATCTCAACGAAATTGCACGGCATATGGCGATAGTCGAGCTGGTCCTTGAGGATGCTGTCCCAGCCATCCTTGCAGGCGCCCGGCGAGCCGGGCAGACAGAAGATGTAGGTGCTGCCGGCAACTCCCGCCGTTGCCCGCGATTGCACTGTCGATGTGCCGATCTTGTCCCACGAGATCATGTGAAACGCGGTTGAAAAGCCATCGATCTCCTTTTCGAACAAACCGCGCAGCGCCTCCACGGTGACATCGCGGCCGGTCAGCCCGGTGCCACCGGTCGAGATCACCACATCGATATCGTCGCGTTCGATCCAGCCGGTGACTTGCGATCGGATATCGCCGATATCGTCCTTGACGATAGCGCGGTCGGCAAGGGAATGTCCGGCCGCTTCCAATCGATCGACCAGGATGGTGCCGGACTTGTCGTCCTCCAGACTGCGCGTATCGGATACCGTAAGGATGGCAATGTTGAGCGGAATGAACTCCCGCGATTGCTGGTTGTCGTGCATCTGCGCCAAGCGCCTCCAGATAATGTTGCACGAACACTATCTGCTGCAGCCATAGGCGCCAAGCTTTAGTAGGTAAGAGTCCGCGGCCGGCCCTGGGTGGACCTTGGCCGCAGGGCGACCAGCTGTGCCTGCTCGATGAACATCGTCATCGTGTCGCGGTCAACATCGGCATAGACATCGATCACATCGGGATGGCTGCTTTGAACGCTGGTGTTCCTCAGCGCTTCCAGCAGACCTTCCCAAAGCCCGCCCTTGGTCCAGCGCAGAAACTGCCGGTAGACCGAACCCCAGTTGCCGTATTCTTCAGGCAGGCTGCGCCACGGCGCACCCGTGCATGAAATCCAGAATATCCCGTCGATCACCAGTCGGTGGTTGCGCGGCGGCCTGCCGGGACGGCGTGGTGTCTCTATGACAAACGGCTCCATGAATTTCCATTCGGCATCGCTGATAGGGCGATGCTCGAGACCGATGGCATCTTTCACCATGGGAGCGTGCGGTTTGTGCAGCATTGTGCCCTTTCCAAGAATTGCCCTTTCCGATCCTGTCGTTTTCGAATGGCTCATACCGAGCCCGCTCATCACGCGTTCACGCCCCCGTTGAACCTTGATGGCCTGCAAAGAACCGTCATCTCACCTGGCGGTGCCTGCAATTCATTTGACCAATCAGACAAAACCTCAACATTGATCACCGGCCCGGATGCACACCTGGTAATAAGTCAGGCAAGTGATCGTGAACGACAACGAGCGCAGCACTTTGCCGTCGCCCGTCTATTGATTCGAAGTATGCGGTGCG
>JABDJG010000362.1 GCA_013002595.1 Hyphomicrobiales bacterium
GCCGGTCGGAGACCTGCGGGATTAAGGCCTGAACTTCTGGATGATCGATGCAGAGGACAGCCAATCCATAGAAAGGAATGTTTTCGACAAAAGTCACGAAAGCTCTGCGGAGCTCGTCAAATGACCCGTAAAAATCCAAATGTTCGGGATCGATATTGGTCACCACGGCGATGGTGGCCGGCAGTTTGACGAAGGTGCCGTCCGATTCATCGGACTCGACCACCATCCACTCGCCGTCACCCAGCCGTGCATTGGTGCCATAGGCATTGATGATGCCGCCGTTGATCACCGTGGGATCGAACCCGCCGGCATCGAGCAGCGCCGCCACCATCGACGTCGTTGTCGTCTTGCCGTGGGTGCCGCCAACCGCGACACACGACTTAAAGCGCATCAGCTCGGCAAGCATCTCGGCGCGGCGCACAACCGGCAGGAAATGCGCCCGCGCCTCGATCACTTCCGGGTTGTCGACCGGGATCGCCGAAGACGATACCACGACCGCGGCATCTCCGATGTTTTCCGCCCGGTGCCCGATCCTGACCGTGATGCCGAGCTTGCGCAGCCGCTCGACATTATAGTTGTCGGACAGGTCGGAGCCCTGCACGGTGTATCCCAGTGTCGCCATGACCTCGGCGATACCGCTCATGCCGATGCCGCCGATGCCGATGAAATGGATGGGGCCTACATCGCGCGGTAACTTCATGATCTACTCCTCAACTATCTCTTCAACGGCTTTTGTGGTGGCATGCTTTTGCACCAGATTGGCAAGCAATTCGGCCGCATCGGGCCGCGCAAAGGCTTTTGCCGCGTTTGCGGCCTGTGTCAACTCCTCAGGCTGAAACCGCATGCGCGTGATGAAGGCTGCCATCTCCTCGTGGCTCGTGTCCTTCTGCTGCATCAGCCATCCGGCGCCTGCGGTTGAAAAGCTCTGGGCATTTTTCAACTGATCGTTTTCGATCGCATGTGGAAGCGGCACCATGATGGCCGGCCGCCCGACAATGGCCAACTCGGCAATGGTCGAGGCACCCGACCGGCATATCACCAGATGCGACATGGCGATGAGTTTTGGCAGGTCGGCAAAGAACGGCGCCAGCTTTACCTCCGCGCCAATCCGGTCATAGTCCGCCTGGACCTCATCAATGTCTTCAGCCCGGACCTGCTGGACAATTTTCAGATGCCGGCGTACCGCCCGTGGCAGCGCCTCGATGACCTTGGGCATGAACTCGGAAAAGAAATGTGCGCCCTGGCTGCCGCCGAATATCAGAACCCTGAACGTCTGGTCGGCCTCAGGTGGTACATAAGGGGCATCCCATTGTTTCATGACAATGCTGCGGACCGGATTGCCGGTAAAGGCAAAGTCACCTTTAAGCGCCGGCAGGTTGGCGATCTTTGGAAACGACGAGGCGACCGCCGAAGTGTATTTTGCAACCGCCCGGTTGGCCCGCCCCATGATGGCATTCTGCTCATGGATGATTGACGGGATCTTCAATTGCAGTGCCGCCATGAGCGGCGGCAGGGAAGGATAACCGCCAAACCCGACGACCGCGACAGGCGGTTCGGGCTGCATGTCGGCCATAATTCTGCGCGCCGCCATGAACCCGGTCACCAGCCTGTAGAGCTGCCCGGGCACCCGCCACGGCTTGCGCAAGGTGATTGTTGCCGAGGGAATTGCATGCACGGCGACAGCTGGAAACCGGTTGCCGAATTCGACGCCGCGTGCATCGGTCATCAGATGCACCAGCAAGCCGCGCGCGACCAGTGCCTCGCCGAGCGCCTGCGCCGGAAACAGATGCCCGCCGGTCCCGCCGGCCGCCAGCACCACGACGCCGCGCTGATATGTTGAAACATCAATATTCATAAACGATTACGCCGCGACCAGCGGCCGCCATCCACCCGTCGTTGACCCGGCCCGCACTGTACGCCGGTTGATCGCCAGCACCAAGCCGATCGCGAACGCCGTCGCGATCATCGACGAACCGCCATAGGATATGAACGGCAATGTCATGCCCTTGGCCGGCAACAGCGACACATTGACCATCATGTTGATCACCGCCTGCAACCCGATAATCGTTGCCAGTCCGGTCATCGCCAGGGCACCGAAGGCATCATCGCTGTGCTGGGCGTGGCGCAGCACCCGCATCACGATAAACGCCACCAGACCGATCAGCAGTGCGCAGGCCAGCAGGCCGAATTCCTCGCCGATCACCGCAAAAATAAAATCGGTATGCGCATCCGGCAGGCTCGTCTTGGCCGAACCGGCGCCCGGGCCGGTGCCGAACAGGCCGCCGTTCTCGAACGCCCGCGTTGCCGTATCGACCTGGAAGGTATCGCCCTTTTCCGGATCGATGAACCGGTTTACGCGCGAGGCAACATGCGGGAATGTAAAGTACGCCGCCACCGCGCCGATGAGAGCCACAATGCCAAGGCAGATGACCAGGAACCACGACACGCCATGGATCAGCAGCATCACCGCCCACACCGCGCACATCAGCGCCGCCTGGCCAAAGTCCGGCTGCAGCACCAACAAGAACAGCATCATCCCAAACAATCCCCAGGCCAGCAGCTGGCCGGGCATGTCAGGCCGCTTGAGCCCTTGCGCCATCAGCCACCCGGCGGCCACCACAAACGATGGCTTGACCATTTCGGACGGCTGCAGGTTGAACGGCCCCAGATCGATCCAGCGATGCGCGCCCTTGATCTCGGGCCCGAAAAACAGGGCCAGGACCATCAGGCCGAGTCCGGCGGCGAACACCGCGAAACAGATCCGCCGCGCCAGCTTCGGTGTCAGAAACGACGTCATCAGCATGACCAGCACGGCCGGAAAGGCAAAGATCAGCTGCCGGATGAAAAAATGGAAGTTGTCGAGACCGATGCGCGCGGCGACCGGCGGGCTGGCGGCAAGCGAAAAGATCACGCCGGCGGCCATCAGCAGCAAGACCGCGGTCAGCAACAGCCAATCGACGGTGAACCACCAGCTGGCCAGCAGGCCCCTATCGGTACGTCTGATCAACATCAGGCAGCTTCCCCTTTGTTCACGTGAACGCCGTCCAGTTCCATGACCGCGTTGCGAAACGCATCCCCGCGCTTTTCGAAGTCCGGATACTGATCGAAAGATGCGCAAGCCGGTGACAGTAAAACAGCAACTTCTGTGCAAGTGTCCCGGCGCGCGTTCGCTGCTGCCTGGGCGACCGCCTCATCGATCGTGCCGCACCTGGAATAGGCAACCCGGCCCTCAAGCGTGGCCGCAAATGCATCTGATGCCTTTCCGATCAGATAGGCGTGCGCGATCCTGTCGAAATATGGCGCCAGCCCCTCGATACCGCCCGACTTGGCCAGCCCGCCGGCGATCCAGTGGATGCGCTCGAACGAGGCCAGCGCCATCGCGGCAGCATCTGAATTGGTCGCCTTGCTGTCATTGATGAACAGGACATGCCCGGCCCGGCCGATTTCTTCCATGCGGTGCGCCAGGCCTGGAAACGAAGCCAGGCCGCCGGCAATCGCGTCACATTCAACGCCAAGCGCATCGGCAACGGCCACCGCAGCGCAGGCATTTTGCCAGTTGTGCCGGCCACGCAGGCCGGCAATGCCATTGAGATCGATGGTCATGTCACGCAAGCGCACCACACCGTCAGGCGCACTGACACCGTCATCGAGCCGGCGCTCGACCGACATCTGCACCACCCTGGGGCCCGATCCGGCGTCATCGGCAATGCGGCGGCACCAGTCGTCATCGATCGAGATGACCGCCGTGTCACCGGGCGCCTGGCGGGCAAACATCCTGGCCTTCACGGCCGCGTAGTTGTCCATGGTGCCATGCCGGTCGAGATGATCCGGCGACAGGTTCATCAAGACACCGACATCCGGCTTGAGGCCCGGCATCAGATCGATCTGATAGGACGACAGCTCAAGCACATACACGGTGCCGGTTGCCGGCGGCGGCAGCAAGAACACCGCGGTGCCGATATTTCCGCCGACATGCGCATCAAGCCCTGCCGATGCCAGCACATGCCCGATCAATGCCACGGTGGTCGATTTTCCATTCGTGCCCGTGACCGCGACCACTTTCGCGCCGCTGCCGGCAATCTCGCGCATAAAAACCTCGGTGTCGCCGATGACCTCGATCCCGGCGGCGCGTGCGCGCTCAACGCTCCAGTGCGGGACTGGATGGGTCAGCGGCACACCGGGGCTGAGCACCAGGCAATCGAGCGAAGCGAAATCAACGTGCCTTAAATCCTTGACCGGCCAGCTGTCCTGCACGGCCTTGGCGACCGCATCTTCATTATCGTCCCACACAACGACATCCGCACCGCCCTCGATCAGCGCGCGCATCGAGGCAAGCCCGGATCGGGCCAGGCCGAATACCGCTACTGACTTTCCCTTGAACGTGGTGGCCGCAAACATCGAAACCTTAGACCTACCTCAATTTGAGCGTTGCCAGCCCGATAAGGGCGAGCACGACGGCAATGATCCAGAACCGGATGACAATGGTGGGCTCTTTCCAGCCCTTGAGCTCGAAATGATGATGCAGCGGCGCCATCCTGAACACCCGCTTGCCGGTCAGCTTATAGGAGATCACCTGAACGATCACCGACACCGCTTCGAGAACGAACAGCCCGCCGATCACTGCCAGCACGAACTCGTGCTTGACCGCCACCGCCACAGCGCCCAGCGTGCCACCCAGCGACAGGGATCCGGTATCGCCCATGAAGATCATTGCCGGCGGCGCATTGAACCACAAAAAGCCCAGGCCCGAGCCGACCAGCGCCCCGCAGATAATTGCCAGTTCGCCAGTGCCGGGCACGAAATGCAGCAGCAGATAATCGGCATATCTGGCATTGCCGACCAGATAGACAATGACGCCAAAACTCGCCGCTGCGATCATCACCGGCACAATCGCCAGGCCGTCGAGCCCGTCCGTCAGGTTAACGGCATTGCCGGCACCAACGATGACCAGGACGGCAAACGGGATGAACAACAACCCCATCTGCCACAGGGTATCTTTGAGGAACGGGAACGCCATCGCAGAAGACAGTTCAGGCTTTCCAATCCGGATGAAAACGTAGATCGAAACGGCCGCGATGCCGCATTCAAGCAACAGGCGGACCTTGCCCGAAAACCCTCTCGAGCTGGAGCGCGTCACATTGAGATAGTCGTCATAGAACCCGATGGTCCCGAACCCGAAGGTGACGAACAGCACGGCCCACACATAAAGATTTCTGAGGTCCGCCCACAACAGCGTCGACACGATGATGCCCGACAGGATCATCAGGCCGCCCATCGTCGGTGTGCCCTGTTTTTCGATGATGTGGCTCTGCGGTCCGTCCTCGCGGATCGGCTGGCCCTTGCCCTGCTTCAGCCGCAGCGTCGAGATCAGCCTCGGCCCGAACAGAAAGACGAAAATCAACGCCGTCATGACCGCGCCGACCGTGCGGAACGTGATGAACTTGAACACATCCGTTCCGGGGATCTGATCGCCCAGCGCAAGCATCAAATGATAAATCACGTCGTTCGTCCCCTATCCGGTCTGTGTATCGATGGCCAGTTTGAATTTGGTCTGAATGGCATCGACCAGCGGCCCCATCCGGCTGCCCAGCGAGCCTTTGATCATCACCACGTCGCCGGCGCCGATCGCCGCCAGCAACGGTTCGGTGAGCTCGGCACTGGTCTCGGCGTATCGCGAGCGCACAGCCTGCGGCAGCTTCGTCCATAGATGCTGCATATCCTTGCCGCACACAAAGACGCAATCGACATTGGCCTCGGCAATGTCATCTGCCAGCCCGGCATGCAGCTCAGCGGCATGTTCGCCCAGTTCCAGCATATCGCCCAGCACCGCAATCCGGCGGCCATGCTTTTGCGGCTTGGATTGCGCCAGCAGCTTCAAGGCCGCCCGCACCGATGTCGGATTGGCGTTGTAACTCTCATCGATCAGAATGAAATTCCCATCCGGCGCCGCCAGCTTGCTGCGCACCCCCCTGCCCTTGGGCGCGCTCAAAGCGGCCAGCGATATGGCAGCCTTGGCCAGATCACCCCCCGCCAGCTTGGCCGCTGCCAGCACGGCAAGCGAGTTCATGACGACATGTTCGCCGGGCGCGCCGGTCTTGTAGCAAACATCCTCGCCCAGAATTGTCGCGTTCACGCACGAGCATGTGCTGTGCAACACGACATCGCCGAGCCGGGCCTCTGCCGTTTCATCGCGGCCAAACCCGACGATCTGCGTAATGCCGGCCGCCCTTGCCGCCGATGCCAGATGATCATAATACGGGCTGTCGCGAACGATGACCGCAGCGCCATCGGCCTCGACACCGGCAAAGATCTCCGCCTTGGCATCGGCAATTTCATCAAGCGATGCAAAATGCCCCAAATGGCTCTCGGCAATCTGGGTGATGATCGCAACATACGGGCGCACCATCCGGGTAAGCGGCGTGATCTCGCCGCTATGGTTCATGCCGATCTCGAAGATACCGTACATCGTCTGGCGCGGCATCCGGGCCAGTGACAGCGGGACGCCCCAGTGATTGTTGTAGGAAGACGGCGATGCATGGGTCGGGCCGCTGGCGCTCAACGCGATCCGCAGCGCCTCCTTGGTGCTGGTCTTGCCGACACTGCCGGTCACACCGATGATCCGCGCCAGGCTGCGCGCGCGCGCCGCCGTGCCCAGCGCCCCGAGCGCCGTCAGCGTGTCATCGACGACCAGCAACGGACCAGCCTTGCGCATCTCGGCCGTCTCCTGGGAAACAACCGCAATCCCGGCGCCGGCATCGAACGCGGCCGCCACATAGTCATGGCCATCACTGTTCTCACCGATGATGGCATAAAAGACATCGCCATCTTCAATTGTCCGGCTGTCGATCGACACACCGTTGAGCGGTTTGGCGCAATTGCCGACCACACGCCCGTCGGTCGCGGCAACCAGTTCATCGACCGTCCACAGCGGCTGCATGGGGTGCGAACCGGCTGAAGCCGCCTCAAGCACCACCTCATGATCGCTGAACGGTATCGTTTCGGTGCCGATGATCTGACCGGTCTCATGGCCCTTGCCGGCAACCAGCAGAACATCACCCTGCTGGAGCGCGGCAACCGCCTGGTGAATGGCCCTGGCCCGGTCATCGACCTCAATCCCGTCCGGACAGCCCGCCATGACGGCTTGCCGGATGCTGGCTGCATCTTCGGTCCGCGGATTGTCGTCGGTCACGTAACACACATCAGCAAGCCTGGCCGCCACCTCGCCCATCTGCGGTCGCTTGCCGGCATCGCGGTCACCGCCACAGCCAAACACCACTGCAAGGCGTTTGCCGGCATAGGGCCGCAATGATTGCAGCGCATTTTGCAGTGCGTCCGGCGTGTGGGCGTAATCCACGAAAACCGGCGCACCGGTTTCAGTCGTTGTCACCAGCTCGAGCCGGCCCCTGGCGCCGACCAGTGTCGAAAGCGCCGCAAACACCCTGGCCGGTTCACCACCGGTCGCAATCACCAGGCCGGCCGCCATCAGCGCGTTCGATGCCTGGAAATCGCCGACCAGCGGCAGGTCCACATCATAGCTGTCACCGGCATACTGAACGCCGAGCTTCTGGCCAAAGCCGTTCTGTTGCTGGCTGATCAGCCTGATGCCGCAGGCCGACTGACCGGCGGTGATAACCTCAAGCCCCTTCTCGCGGCAGGCAACGATGACCCGGCTCGCCTCGGGCATGTCGGCATTGATCACCGCTGTTGCACCAGGCTCGAGCAGGTCGTTGAACAGCCGCATCTTGGCGGCAAAATAATCTTCGAAGTTGTCGTGATAATCGAGATGATCGCGGGTCAGATTGGTGAAGGCGCCGGCGGCAATCTTGACCCCGTCGAGACGGTTCTGCTGCAGCCCGTGACTGGAAGCCTCCAGCGCCAGATGGGTAACGCCCTCCTCGGCCAGATCGTTCAGCTTCTCGTGCAGCGCCACCGGTTCCGGCGTCGTGTGCTCAAGCGGGCGTTCGCCGGCGGGCCCGATGATGCCGGTTGTCCCCATGCTGGCTGCCGGCTCGCCGAGATCCTCCCAGATCTGGCGCACGAACGCGGCAACCGATGTCTTGCCATTGGTGCCGGTGACCGCAACCACGGTATCAGGCTGGCGGCCGGCGAACCTGGCGGCCATCAGCGCCAACGCCTGGCGCGGGTTTTCCGCGCGCAACACAGGTACGTGACCGCCAATGCCGGGCGGTAGTGTGTTGGGCCCAAGAATGGCGGCGGCGCCGGCGGCAATCGCATCGCCGATAAACCTGGCGCCGTCCATCTGGGTCCCGGGCAGCGCGGCGAACAGATAGCCCGGCCCGACCTTGCGGCTGTCCGACGTGATCCCGGAAATCTCGACACGTCCGCACCCGGCAGGCAGCGATCCACCAGCAAGTTCGGACAACAACATCGCCATCAAGTTCAATTCCTTCGATCCTTGGCTCTCAGTTTTGCCAGCTTGGCCAGCTCTTCTTCGTCAAATCTCGGCTCAACGCCCAGCAGCGGCGCGATGCGTGAAATCACCTTGCCGGCCGTCGGCACCGCATTCCAGCCCGATGTCGCATAGCCGTATGTGCCCTTTACCGCCTGCGGCTCATCCAGCATCACCAGCACAATATACGCCGGATCCTCCATCGGAAATCCGCCGATAAAAGACGTCAGCCGGTGGTTCTTGCTGTACCGGCCGTTGATAACCTTTTCCGCCGTGCCGGTCTTGCCGCCGACCCGGTAGCCAAGCGCCTCGCCGGCTGCCTTGCGGGCGGTGCCTTTTTGCGCATTGAGCCGGAACAGATAGCGCATCTGTTCGCTGGGTTGTGGTTTTATCACCTGTTTGGCAAAGCCAGCCACTGTGTCGTGCTCGCGTTTGAGGAAAGTTGGCCGGATC
>JABDJG010000381.1 GCA_013002595.1 Hyphomicrobiales bacterium
AGCGGGCGCGGCATGATGGTGAGCGGTTCGAAATTGTAGAACTTGCCGTTCCAGGACACCTCTTCCCGGCTCAGCAGGACCATGAGGACGTTCAGCGATTCATCGAACTTTTCCCGGCTGCCTTCGATCGGACAGCCCAGCCGTGCCATCTCGTAGGCAAACGCGCCACGGCCGACGCCAAGCACCAGGCGGCCGTCACACAGGATATCAGCCATCGCCACTTCACCGGCATAGATGCGCATGTCGTGCAACGGAAGGACCGCAACCGAGGTGACCAGCCTGACGTTCCTGGTTTCGGTGGCGAGCCGCACCGCCATCTGCAATGGGGCAGGCGTGAGCAGGATGTTGATCAGGTGATGTTCGGGTATCGAGATACTGGCATAGCCCAGGCGATCGGCGGCGCGGGCCTGCTCCAGCATGTCGTTGTACAGGTTCTTGCCGCCATATGAGGTGTCCGGGTAGTAGGACGACAGAAAATGATTGAAGCGCATGATTGCCCTGCCGGTTGATGGTTTTACATTGGTCCCAATTTTGGCATGCCCATAAAATTTGTAAAACGAATTTAATCGCACTATTAATTTCAAAGAATCAAACCAAGGCACCGCGATGAACATCACCTTTGCCCAGACATTCCTTGAGGTGCTGGCCAGCGGAAATCTCAACCGGGCTGCGGAACGGCTCAATGTCACCCAGTCGACGGTGACCACCCGCATCAATGCGCTGGAGGCTGAACTGGGGCAGCAATTGCTGGTGCGGAACCGCAGCGGCGCTCAGGTGACGGCCGCCGGCTTCAAGTTTCAGCGCTTTGCGGAAATGCTGGTGCAGACCTGGAAACAGGCGCGCCATGAGATCAGCCTGCCCAAGGCGTTCGAGAGCGCTTGCACCATTGCCTGTCACTTCGAGCTTTGGGATGGGGTCGGTGAAGGATGGTGCACCGGCATGCGAAAGCACAACCCGCAGGTCGCCCTGTCGGTGTGGCCGGGTGAACATGCCGACATCAATCGATGGCTGGACAGCGGTCTGGTGGATGCGGCCCTGGTCCTGGACGTGCACCCGCGCAATGCCTGGTCGGTACGCGCGTTGATGGAAGATCAACTGATTCAAGTCGCCACGCGCCAACGCGATGTCATGCGGTGGGACCCTGATTACGTCTATGTCGATCACGGCGCCGACTTTCGCCGGCAACATGCTGCAGCCTACCCGGTTGAGGAAACCGCAGCGGTTTCATTCGGCCATTCGGCATGGGCGTTAAAGTTTATATTGAAGCACGGAGGGTCGGGTTATCTGCCGGCCCGGGTCGTCAGCGAACATCTGGCGGCAGGACGGCTATACCGCGTCAATGGCGCGGTAAGCTTTGCCCGGACGGCTTATCTGGTCAGTAATGACGCCATTACCCGGGACTGGCCGTGGTTTGAAAAAAGTTTCGCCTCAGGCAATTTCGCTTTCAGCCAGGATTTCGATCCACATGCATAGCAACTGGGCCTGCCGGCAATCGGCGCGGGTCGGCGCCAGTCTTTCCGGGCTGTCCAATTGAAGTTCATCGTTGGCCGGCGCTGAAAAGCGCGGGTTGGCCGCCATGACATCGAGCACGACGTCGTTCGATGCGTTCGGGCCGCCGGCAAGATCATCTTGATCATACAGGTTGATGACATTTTCAGCCGCCTGAGCTCCCTGGTATTTGTCCATTTTGTCACTCCACTTACGTTGACCGGCCTACAGGAGGGACCGATCAGCCGATGCCCCGGCTGAGTGCAGATTTGCATTCGCTACGTGGAAGGGATGTGACAATTGTCACAATGGTCGCAAGGGCGGCACATCATGTCTCAATTGCGCGGGACACCGGGTGGTATAGCGACCGGCAATTCGCACCGGCCTTGATCTTGTGAAGACGCTGTCCGCCGGCATCGAGGCGGGCATCGGGGTCGGCAGCAGCTTCTCGCGCGAGGCGAAAGCCAAGACGCTTCCGCAGAAATGGTAACATCGATGCATGGCTACAGCGGTCGTACCCGCCGAGGTTGAGCATCAGCGTGCTGGGGATATCGACGTAATTGTGGTATCCGTCCTGCCTTCATCTGATAGCCTCGAAACACATTTGAGCTTCGGCGCCTGCCGGGCGGCGTTGTTGGAAGACGTATGAGCGACATCAAGAAAAGCACCGAAAACCGCTATATCAATGACCTGAGGCGCATTGGGTTCAGCCAGGCCCAGGTGCTAAAGGTGCGCGGTTCGATCGTGCCTGTTGGCCTCGCGCTGCTGTTCCTGGGGTTCATCGCCGTCTTCGTTGGCGGAGGTTTCATTCCGGTTGGCGAGGAAACCCTGCTCATTGTCATTGCGGCGGTGATCGGTGGCTACATGGCGCTCAACATCGGCGCCAATGATGTTGCCAACAACATGGGCCCGGCGGTTGGCGGCAAGGTGCTGACGATTTTCTCTGCCGTGGTGATCGCTGCGATTTGCGAAACTGCCGGCGCGCTGCTGGCCGGCGGCGATGTCGTCAAGACCGTATCAAAGGGCATCATTGCGCCCGGCGAAGACATCAGCGTCGTCAATTTCCGGCTGTTGATGATCAGCGCACTGCTGGCAGCTGCCTTGTGGATCAATCTGGCGACCATGCTGAACGCGCCGGTTTCAACCACCCATTCCATCGTTGGCGGTGTCCTGGGCGCCGGCATTGCCGCTGCCGGGGTCGGCCTGGTCAATTGGGCGACCATGGCGAAGATTGCGGCCAGCTGGGTTATCTCGCCGGCTTTCGGCGCGGCGGTTTCAGCCGTGCTGCTGCTGGTTATCGAGCGCAAGGTGATGCGGGTCGGCAATCGCCTTGAAGCGGCCGCCAGGTGGGTGCCGTTGCTGATTGGCCTGATGGCTGCAGCCTTTGCAGCCTATATGGCCATGAAGGGCCTGAAGAAGATCTGGAAGGCGGAATTCATCGAGATCGTGGCGTTCTCAGGGGTGGCTTTCCTGACCTCCTACCTGTTGTCGCGGCCCTACATTGCCCGGCGCATTGAGCTGCTGGAGAACAGCAAGAAGGACGTCAACGGCCTGTTCGATCTGCCGCTGATCATGGGGGTGGCGCTGCTGTCGTTCGCCCATGGCGCCAATGATGTGGCTAATGCGGTGGGGCCGCTGGCAGCCATCGTGTCGACGATCGGCGAGGGCGCCGGCGTTGCCAGCAAGGTCACCATACCGCTTTGGGTGATGGTGATCGGTGCCTTCGGTATTGCGCTTGGATTGGGATTGTTTGGCCCCAAGCTCATTGCCGTGGTCGGTGAAAAAATTACCCGGTTGAATTCGCCGCGCGCCTACTGTGTTGCGCTTTCGTCGGCCATCACGGTTTTGATTGCCACGACACTTGGCCTGCCGGTCAGCTCAACGCATATTGCCGTCGGGGCGGTGTTCGGCGTCGGGTTCCTGCGCGAATTTGCCGAGAACCCCAATCGGCGCCGGCTGCGCCCGGGACACAAGCTGAACCATACGGCTGAAGATGCCTTCAACAGCCGCAGTGCCAGAGGCAAGCGGCGGCTGGTGCGCAGGCGGTTTGTCCTGTCGATTGCCGCTGCCTGGGTGATCACGGTGCCGGCAGCGGCGATACTGGCGGCGACGATTTATGGTGTGCTGCAGCTTCTCTGATCCATGGTCCGAGCGCCTCGAACTGTTTGATCAGGCCGAGAAAGTCATCCCGGTAGGCAACCTTGGCAGCGTCTCCCAGGAGCGCCCAATGGCGTTGGCGGCGGTCGCTTTCGGGCCACTCATCTGCCTGTTCCTGGACGAGATACGGGTAGTAGGTGACCGGCACCTTCTTTACCCCGGACTTGGTTTTCTTTGAGATCACCACCGTCAGCGGAAAGTCTTCCAGAACAACACCGCGAACGCCGGCTTCCTCGAAGCCCTCGCGGTGGCAGGTATCGGCGTGACTTTCCTCCGGCTCGGCCAGGCCTTTGGGCAGAATCCACCGCCCGCGGGTCATGGAGGTCACGAACAACAGCGCCGTCAGAGTGTCTTTCACATCGAATGGGATGATGCCAACACGATGCATTGTTCAAACTCCTTCCCGCCGAATCCTGTTCGCGAACAATAGACACTGCAGGCTGATCCGTAAATCTTGATGAGTCGTGGCTCTAATTGCCGATCAACATATCAAAGCGGCGCTTGTCGATTGATGCGCGGTTGTCCTGGCCTGCGGCGATGCACAGGTCGGGGATGTAGATCTGGCACGGGCTGCGCTTGGCTACGGCCTTGTCGATCTGGTCCAGAAGCTTCTCGGGGGCGACATCTGCCGGGGCGGCGATGCGACCGGTCACGACATGCTTTTCCATGGTTTCATGGCGTTCGTGATCCAGACCGGGATCGCGCCAGCAGTTTGAACACATCTCCCGGTAGCTCTCGGTATGAGAATAGACGATGGTGTCTGCATCCAGGTCCATGCTTGTATCAGCCAGCTGGCGGGCCTTGTCCTGGGTGCCGGCAAACCTGAAGATCTGGTAGTTCTGGCGCGAAAGCGTTGCCAGATGCGGAAAAACCGGGATCTGCTGATCGCCGTAGGTATGGTAGGTGATCGGCGCGCCATCGATGAGGATGACGTCGCCATAATCGACGCCAAGGTCCTGAT
>JABDJG010000392.1 GCA_013002595.1 Hyphomicrobiales bacterium
TGACCCGTTTGACCCGGTTCCGCAATTCAACGCCGGTCATGCAGCTGCTCTACCAGCTGGCGGTGTCGAGCGTCATCTTGATGCCGGCAGCCCCGCTGTTCGGCGAACTGGTGCGCGATTTCACGCCAATGATCGGCGGCATCTTTGCCTTCCAGGTCCTGGTCGTCGTCGGCGTCGGTTTCCTGGTGTGGTTCTGGGTGCTGTCGATCTATCCAACGTCCGACATGGCCTCGTTCGGTTTCCTGACGCCGCTGTTCGGCGTCAGCTTCGGCTGGCTGATCCTGAGCGAACAGGTATCGATTGCGTTGCTCGGCGGGCTGGCGATGGTCAGCGTGGGGATTGTGCTGATCAACCGCAAGCCGAAGCGGGTGCCGGGTTAGCGCACTTTCCGATCACGGCTTCGTAGCACTGATTATGTGGCCGGGTGCTGTGAATTCCACCGGGCCGCCCTTCGCTATGGCGAACGGTGCAAGGTCAATCTGGGCTTCGCGCTGCAGTAAGGCATACTGCTCGTCATCGACCATATCGGCAAGTGTCCAGCCTTTGACGTCGGTATGCACCCACTCACTGATAGACGGGAACTTGGCAGTTTCGTTTCTGGTTTCGATGCTAGCTTGCGAGATACCGGCTGCCGCGAGCAGGGCCCTTAGCTCGTCCGGCTCTCCGAGCACGAAAGGAGCCTGCAAGGCTGCCGCGACCTGCGGGCCGAACAGCCTGTCCAGCAGGGCTATCATGGCGGCATAGCCTGGAGTGTTGTCGAGTTTGTCCCAGACCGCAATGGCCAGTTTTCCACCGGGACGTAGTACACGCCACATTTCGGTGAGCGCGGTTTGCCGGTCCTCGAAAAACATTATGCCGAACTGGCTGACGACCGCATCGAATGAGTGGTCGGCAAACGGCAATGCTTCTGCTCGTCCCGATTGCCAGTCGACGGCCGGTTCCGTGCGCTTCGCGGTCGCAAGCATGTCGGGATTGCAGTCAAGCCCGGTCGCAGTGCCGCCTGGCTGAACGCGTGTGTGAATCTCACGGGTCAGAACGCCGGTGCCGCAGGCAACATCAAGAACGCCCTGTCCGCTGGCGATAGCGGCGGCGTCCGCGACATGATTTGCCCAAGGCCGGAACAATGCCGGCACGAAGAACTCCTCATAGACGTCTGCTGCGCTGGCGGTGACCTGTCCGCTGGAAAGTGTATCCATGATCAGTGCTCCATTGATGATGTGGCGTGAGGTGATTTTCAATCAGCAGACAGCTGCCGGCTAGTCCATAAAGTGTAGTGAGTGAATCGTGGACGTGCTGATATATATATCCGGCAAGGAGGACCGATAATGAAGAGCTATGGCCAGTTCTGCCCGGTGGCCAAGGCAGCCGAGTTGTTTTGCGAACGCTGGACACCGCTGATCCTGCGCGACCTTGGGGCCGGTGCCAGCCGTTTTTCAGAACTGCATCGCGGTGTCCCTTTAATGTCGCCAACGTTGCTGTCACGGCGGCTGAAGCAGCTTGAAGCTGAGGGTGTGATCGAGACCAGACCGTCCAAACGCGGGAGACGGAAGACCTACCATCTGACGCCGGCCGGGGCCGAGTTCCTGCCGGTGGTGCAGAGCCTTGGCGTTTGGGGGCAAAGATGGTCAAGGCGTGAGTTGGTGGATCATGAGGTTGACCTGGGACTGTTGCTATGGGCGCTGGAGCGCAGTGTCAAACCAGATGCCTTTGGCTCGGAAAGTGCAGTTGTCAGACTGCAATTTGTCGACCAGCCCAAGGGCAAGGATATCTGGTGGCTGCTCAATCAGGGCGACACCTGCGAACTTTGTCTCGAAGATCCCGGTTTCGATGTGAAGCTCTACCTGTCATGCACGCTGCCGGATATGATCTATATCACCCGTGGCGATCTTGCGCTCAATGCCGCGATTGCCAGTGACCGTCTCGAGGTGATTGGTGGCGCCAACGCCAGAAAGCGCCTGGCGGCCTGGCTTAACCTGAGCCCGATTGCGGCAATTCCATCACAGCGGACTGCGGATCAGGCCTGCCGATAGATGGCACGTTCTGCGTTGACGGCCTCAAATAGGCTGCTTGATCGATGACGCTCGTGTCTTGTCGGGTGGACTGTGGTACCGGTGGATGGTTGTGAACGGTGGAACGGGTTCATCATGACTGTTGTCCGTCTAGTGGCCGCGCGGTTTGTCCAATCCGTGCTGACGCTGTGGCTGGTGACCGTGCTGTTCTTTATAATGATCGAGGCCTCGCCGGGCGATTTTGCCGTGCAGAGCGCCGGCATGGGCACGACGGAAGAAATGATGGATGCGACCCGGCAGCGGCTTGGTCTGCTGGCATCGGCTCCCGAGCGCTACCTGAAATGGCTTGGCGCTGCATTGAGCGGCGATCTCGGCATGTCCTGGTGGGCGCGCCAGCCGATCGTGCCACTGATTGGCGAGCGGTTGTGGCATTCGCTCTGGTTGTTTGGCTGGGCGAGCGCGGTTACGATTCCATTGAGTCTCCTGCTGGCATTCCTGGCAACCAATTGGCAACACAGCTGGTTTGACCGGGCCAGCTCGATGACATCGTTAGCGGTCATGTCGGTGCCGGAGTTTGTCGTTGCCTATACGCTGATGAGCCTGTTCACGGTGCAGTTCGATATTTTCCCGGCCTTTACGATGTATGCGATTGAAATGCCGTGGACCGAGCGATTGTACTCGACCATCTTGCCGGTTGCATCGCTGGTGGCTGTCACCGTGACGCCGATGTTCCGGTTGATCCGGGCGGTGCTGATCCGGGTGATGCGCAACGAGTACATCGAGATGGCGGTCATCAAGGGCCTAACCCGCCGGCGTATTCTGTTGCATCACGCCCTGCCGAATACGCTCGGCCCAATTGCCAATGCGATGGTGCTTGGCATGGCAAATCTGTTGTTTGGACTTGTGGTGATCGAGGTGATCTTTTCGTACCCGGGCCTCGGCAAGCTCATGGTCACCGCTGCGGTACTGCATGATGTGCCGCTGGTTCAGGCTTGTGCGCTGATCGCGGCAACCTTGTACATCACGCTCAATTTTCTCGCCGACCTGGTCGCCATCCTGGCCAATCCGAAGTTGCGCTATCCGTCAAGCTGAGGGAAACAATTCGGGCACTTGTCCGGAATGCCAAAAGGCGCGTTTGGCCATGATGGATTTGAACAGGTCCGATGCAAGGTGGGTCTCCAGCCAGGCCTGCAGCGCCGGCAATGACAGGGCATCGAACCAGTCGCGGTCGGTGTTGGCGAACTGGCGGATGAACGGGAAGATGGCATAGTCGGCAAGGGCCGGGCGGTCACCAAAAAGGTGGATGGTGTCTTCCAGGCGGCTGTCGAGCGCCTCGAGGAATTTGACCGCTTCGGTGCGGTGGAAGGCCGGGTCGGCGCCTTCATAGCGCACTGAATATTTATAGCGGTCGAGGTGGATCTTGAAGGGGTCCTCGGTCTGGTCTATCAGGGCGAGCATGGCATCGAGATCGCCGGTTTCAGGGGTCAGCCAGCCGTGCGGATCGTTTTGCCCGAGCGTCCACAGCATGATTTCGAGGCTTTGATCGATGACAGTGTCGTCGGCCATGACGAGGACCGGAACGGTGGCTTTTGGCGAGGCGGTGACCATGCCTTCGGGTTTGTCCTTCAGGCTGACCTCGCGGATCTCGCAAATGGTGTTGCTGGCTGCGATTGCCATGCGGGCGCGCATGGCATAAGGGCAACGGCGGAACGAATAAAGCACTGGCCGGGCATCTGGCGTCATTTTGCCCTCCGTAGCTGGGCGGCGCTGCCAAGGTGTTTGGCGCCGCGGGCCCTGGCGCGTTCGATCTGGCGCTGGCGTTCGAGATAGCGCTTGCGCTGGTCCTCGCTGCGTTCATCCTGGCAGTGCGGGCAACTGACGCCGGGCACGTAGGCGGGCGAGCGCTGGTCGGCATCGGTCAACGGCGTGCGGCAGGCATGGCACATGTCGTAGCTGCCGGGCGCCAGGTCATGGCCGACCGAGACGCGCTGATCGAAGACGAAACATTCGCCCTGCCACATGGTGTCGGCTTGCGGCACCTTTTCCAGATAGTTGAGGATGCCGCCCTTCAGGTGGAAGACGTCCTTGAAGCCGAGGCTCCTGGCATAGGCGGTCGATTTCTCGCAGCGGATGCCGCCGGTGCAGAACATCGCGACCTTTGTCTGTTTCAAATCCTCGCCCTGCGATTGCAGCCACTCGGGAAAATCGCGGAACGAGGCGGTCTCAGGGTTGATGGCGCCGGCAAATGTGCCAATGCCGACTTCGTAATCGTTGCGGGTGTCGATCACCACGACATCGGGATCGGAAATCAGGTCGTTCCAAGCCTCGGGCTCGACGTACTCACCGGCAGACGAGGCCGCATCGATCTGCGGGATCCCCATGGTGACGATCTCTTTCTTGAGCCGGACCTTCATGCGCAGGAACGGGTTGGCGTCGGCCGATGACCATTTGAGGTCGAGTTCAGTGCAGCCGGGCAGGGTGCGGATGTGGCCGATGACAGTGTCGATGCCATCTGCCGGGCCGGCAATGGTGCCGTTGATGCCCTCTTCAGCCAGCAGGATCGTGCCGAACACGTCACCCCTGGTACAGACATCAATCAGCGGCTGCCGGCGGGCCTCGAAGTCCGGCAGGTGCGTGAACCTGTAAAAGGCAACGATGGTGTAGTCGGTCATGGGGCGGTAAATACGCCGGTGCGGGCAAGATGCCAAGGGCAGACTGGTTTCGCCGCGCTGGCGGCGGGGCCCTGCCGTGCGCCCATTTGATCCACCTGCTGGACATTTTCGCTTAGAAACCACATGTCTTTGTGTGAACACAATAATGAGCCCGACAGCATGACCGACGAACATGATGGTGAAGGCAACCGGCTGACCTCGCGGGTCGGGCGGTATGCGAAAGTTGGCACGTCGGTCGGCGGTGTTGCAGCGCGGATGGCCGGCGCCCGGCTGATGGGCGGCAATGACCGGGCCAGTGAGGCAAAGCTGCTCAAGGAGGCGCTTGGCGGGCTCAAGGGACCGCTGATGAAAGTTGCCCAGCTGATGGCGACGATCCCCGATGCGCTGCCTGCCGAATACGCCAAGGAACTGGCGCAACTGCAGAGCAATGCGCCGGCCATGGGCTGGCCGTTCGTGCGCCGGCGGATGGCGGCTGAACTTGGCGCCGGCTGGCAGTCGAAATTTGCCTCGTTTGAACATGACGCCGCGGCAGCCGCCTCTTTGGGCCAGGTGCACCGGGCCACAGCGCATGACGGTCAGGCGCTTGCCTGCAAGTTGCAGTATCCCGATATGCAATCAGCCGTGGAGGCCGATCTTACCCAGTTGAAGATGATCTTTTCGGTGCACCGGCGCATGGACCCGGCGATCGATACCTCGGAGATGTCCGAGGAAATCGGCGCGCGGCTGCGCGAGGAACTCGACTATGAGCGCGAGGCCGGGCACATGCAGCTTTACACCAATGTGCTGGCCGACCAGCCGACGGTGCGCATTCCCGGCTTCAGGCCGGAGCTGTCGACCCGGCGATTGCTGACGATGCAATGGCTCGACGGACGCCCGCTGATGGAATTTACCGGGGCACAGCTTGATGTGCGCAACCTGCTCGCGACCCAGATGTTCAACGTCTGGTGGCTGCCGTTTTGCGGCTATGGGCTGATCCATGGCGATCCGCATCTCGGCAATTATTCGGCCTGGCTTGATGACGAAGGGACGCCAACAGGCCTGAACCTGCTGGATTTTGGCTGTATTCGGGTGTTTCCGCCCAAATTTGTTGCCGGCGTCGTGGCGCTTTACCACGGGTTGATGGCCGATGACCGCGACCAGGTGGTGTCGGCCTATGAGACCTGGGGCTTTGAGGGCTTGTCGAACGAGCTAATCGATATCCTCAACATCTGGGCCCGGTTCATCTATGGGCCGATGATGGAAGACAAGGTGCGCATCCTGGCCGATGGTGGGAAGGCGGCCGAATACGGCCGCAGCCAGGCGTTCACCGTGCACAAGGCGCTGAAGGAAAAAGGTCCGGTCAAGGTGCCGCGCGAATTCGTGTTCATGGACCGGGCGGCGATCGGACTGGGATCGGTGCTGTTGCACTTGAAAGCAGAGCTCAATTTCTACCGCCTGTTCAACGAGGCGCTCGACAAGCTGTCGCTGGATGGCGTCGCCGACCGGCAGGCTGCTGAACTCACCAAGGCGGGCGTCAAACCGGCGCTGTGAGACGAAGCGACGCGTTTGCCTTTTGCAGCATTGACATTTTGCTTCTGAGTGGCCTTTTTGCCCGTTATCTAACCATCGTTTGAGAGTCGGATGGCGCTTTGCCAGGGACGGCTCGCTTTTAGGGGATCGAGATGAGCGAAACAACTGACCACACCAAGCATTTGCCCGCACATGAAGAAACCTATGGAAACTTCATCAAGGGCTCGATTGCGCTGAGTCTTTATTGCGCATTCATCCTGGTGGCGCTGTGCTCGTTTGCGTTTGGTGCGACCTTGAACAACGTGATCGGCTGGGTCATTCTCATTGTCGGGCTGATTGCGGTGCTGATCGATCTGCGAGCCGGGGGGCGCTGGATTCTGTCAGGCGGATTGCTTGTTGCGTTCGGCCTGCTGACCGGCATTAATGTGTCGTAACGTTTGTCCTTAAGGCCCCTTAGCCAATGAAAATCGCCGTACCTGCCGAAAATTCTTCGGACGAACCGCGCGTTGCCGCAACTCCGGACTCCGTCAAGGCCTATGTCAAAAAGGGTCTTGCGGTCACCGTTGAGGCCGGCGCCGGCGCCGGTTCGTTCTTTGCCGATGCCGCCTACACCGAGGCCGGCGCCAAGATCGCCAAGGGGGCTGCGGCAACGGTCAAGGGTGCCGATGTGGTGCTGACCGTCAGGCGGCCGTCCGAAGCGGTGGTCAAGGCAATGAAGAAGGGCGCTGTCGTTGCCGGCCAGCTCGACCCGCACGGTGACCGCAAGGAGTTCGATGCGCTGGCCAAGGCCGGCGCCAACGCATTTTCCATGGAATTGATGCCGCGCATCACGCGGGCCCAGTCGATGGATGTTCTGTCCTCACAGGCCAACCTTGCCGGCTACAAGGCGGTTGTCGATGCCGCCGCCCAGTTCTCACGCGCCTTTCCGATGATGATGACGGCGGCCGGAACGGTTTCGCCGACCAAGGTGTTCGTCATGGGCGCCGGTGTTGCCGGCCTGCAGGCAATCGCCACGGCGCGCCGGCTCGGTGCCATCGTGTCGGCGACCGATGTGCGCGCAGCAGCCGGTGAACAGGTCGAAAGCCTTGGCGCCAAGTTCGTGTTTGTTGAAGGCATGGCCGATGCGGCGACCGAAGGCGGTTATGCCAAGGAACTGTCGGACGATGACAAGAAGCGGCAGGCCGAACTGGTCGCCAACCACATCAAGTCGCAGGACATCGTGATCACCACCGCGCTGATCCCGGGCCGCCCTGCGCCTGAGCTGGTCTCCAGGCAAATGGTCGAAACGATGAAGGCCGGCTCGGTGATCGTCGATCTGGCGGTCGAGCGCGGCGGAAACTGTCCGCTGTCGAAGCCCGGCAAGATTGTCGAGCACAAGGGTGTGACGATCATGGGCGAACTCAACCTGCCGGGTAAGCTGGCTGGCAATGCATCTAATCTCTATGCCAAGAACCTGCAGAATTTTATCGATCTGATGATCGCCGAAGACGGTTCGCTGAAGATCGACTGGGAAGACGAGATCATGACCGGTTGCGGGTTGATCCGCGATGGCAAGCCGGTTCATCCCATTTTGGAAAAGTAAGGAAGGGCTCCTGCTATGGCCGGGCTGACACCTGAAGAAATCGCCGAACAGGCAAAAGCCGCTGCCCAGGCAGCCGCCGATGCGGCCGAGCGGGCGCAGGCACTGGCCGATCAGGCCGTGCTGCTGGCCGATGGCGCCGGTGCCGCGGCGGCCGCGACCACGGGCATCGATCCGTTCGTCTTCCGACTGGCCATCTTCGTTCTGGCGATCTTTGTCGGTTATTTCGTGGTCTGGGCGGTGACCCCGGCGCTGCATACGCCGCTGATGTCGGTAACCAATGCGATTTCCTCGGTGATCGTTGTCGGCGCGCTGCTGGCGATCGGTGCCGGCGCTGCGGCGTCGGCGAGCGGCGTTGCCACGGGCCTCGGGTTCTTTGCCCTCATCCTTGCCTCGGTCAACATCTTCGGTGGCTTCCTGGTCACCCAGCGCATGCTCGCCATGTACAAAAAGAAACAATAGGGGCGCGGTATGTCAGCAAATGTAGTCGCGCTCCTGTATCTGGTCTCCGGCGTCCTGTTCATCCTGGCGCTGAGAGGCCTGTCGCATCCTGAAAGCTCGCGGCAGGGCAACATGTTCGGCATGATCGGCATGGCTATTGCCATCGTGACGACACTGTTTGCCGCCCCGCCGTCGAGCGCCGGCACCTGGGCGATGATCATTGCCGGGCTCGGTATCGGCGGTGGTGCCGGTGCGGTGATCGCCAAGCGCATTGCCATGACGGCGATGCCGCAGCTGGTCGCCGCCTTTCACTCACTTGTCGGTCTGGCCGCCGTTCTGGTTGCGGCCGCTGCGCTTTATGCGCCGGATGCCTTCGGTATCGGCACTGTCGGGAACATCCACACCGGTTCGCTGGTTGAAATGTCGCTCGGCGTTGCGATCGGTGCGATCACCTTTACCGGTTCGATCGTCGCCTTCACCAAGCTGCAGGGCCTGGTGTCCGGTTCGCCGGTGGTGTTCCCCGGCCAGCACATGCTCAATCTGGCGCTCGGCATCGCCATGGTGGTGCTGATCTTTGTGTTCTCGACGACCGAGAGCCACACGATGTTCTGGCTGCTGACGATCCTGGCTTTTGCCATCGGTGTCCTGATCATCATCCCGATCGGCGGCGCGGACATGCCGGTCGTTGTTTCGATGCTCAATTCGTATTCCGGCTGGGCGGCAGCCGGCATCGGCTTCACGCTCGGCAACACCGCGCTGATCATCACTGGTGCGCTGGTCGGCTCATCGGGCGCCATCCTGTCCTATATCATGTGCAAGGGCATGAACCGGTCGTTCTTCAATGTCATCCTCGGCGGCTTCGGCGGTGAGGTGGCGGGGCCTGCCGCCGGTGGCGGTGAGCAACGTCCGGTCAAGCAGGGCGCTGCGGAAGATGCCGCCTACATGATGAAGAACGCCGAAACGGTGATCATCGTGCCGGGCTACGGCATGGCGGTGGCACAGGCCCAGCACGCGCTGCGTGAAATGGCCGATCTTCTCAAGACCGAGGGTGTTACGGTCAAATACGCGATTCATCCGGTCGCCGGCCGCATGCCGGGCCATATGAACGTGCTGCTGGCCGAAGCCGACGTCGACTACGAACAGCTCAAGGAAATGGACGCCATCAATCCCACCTTGGAAACAGTGGATGTGGCGATCGTGATCGGCGCCAATGACGTCGTCAATCCTGTCGCGCGGACCGACCCCCAAAGCCCGATTGCGGGGATGCCGATCATCGACATCGATAAGGCTCGCACCGTGATCGTGATCAAACGGAGCTTGAGTCCTGGCTTCGCCGGCATTACCAACCCGCTGTTTGCGATGGAAAATACCCTGATGCTATTCGGCGATGGCCAGCAAGCCGTGCTGGACATCGTGACCGCGATCAAGGAATCTTGATCCGCATCGCCAGTTGACGGGAGGGACCAAGTCCCACCCGCAACCGCGCGGCTTCGACCTTGAAATCCAATATCTCACTTTGAATTCAACCTGGGAGCAACTCATGCGCAACACCAACCTCGTCGTCTTCGGCCTGGCAAGTATCGTGGCACTTGCTGCCGTGGCCAGCGCCGCGGACCCCAATGCCGTGGTTTTCACCGATCCCAAGAAAGCCGGCATCGATTTCCAACTGCAGGGCGAATACCGGGGC
>JABDJG010000405.1 GCA_013002595.1 Hyphomicrobiales bacterium
AGGTTGCCATGCTGGTCGGCCACAAGTTCTCCGCTGCCGAACTGTTTCAGATGGCGACCGCCGGTAACGCGGAACGGCTCCATCTTCAAGATGAGATCGGCAGTTTGAAACCAGGAAAGTGGGCGGATGTTGTGGTGCTTGACCCGGCAGCGACACAAGTCATGGCGGCCCGCCATGAAGTGTCACGGTCGCTTGAAGACATCTTGTTCTCTTTGGTCATTCTGGGCGATGATCGTGCCGTCAGAGCGACCTATATCGCCGGCAAACGCGTTCATGGAAAGAAACCCAGATGAGCAGTGACTATCCGCGCGACATGATCGGCTACGGCCGTTCCGGCCTTGATCCGCAATGGCCCGGCGATGCCTATGCCGCAATTCAGTTCGTGATCAATTACGAAGAGGGCGGCGAGAATAACATCCTGCACGGCGAAGTCGGTTCCGAAGCATTCCTTTCAGAGGTCGTCGGTGCCGCCTCATGGCCTGGCCAGCGCCACATGAATATGGAATCGATCTATGAATACGGTTCGCGCGCCGGCTTCTGGAGATTGTGGCGCCTGTTCACGCAAGCCGAAGTGCCGGTCACCGTTTACGGTGTCGCGACCGCCATGGAGCGCAACCCCAAGGCGGTGGCGGCAATGCTGGAGAGCGATTGGGAGATCGCCAGCCACGGTCTCAAATGGATCGAGTACAAGGATTTCACCAAGGACGATGAGCAGGCCCATATGGCCGAGGCGATCCGCATCCACACCGAATTGACCGGCGAACGGCCGCTCGGCTGGTACACCGGGCGCTCATCCATCAACACCACCGATCTGGTTATGGAGGAGGGCGGTTTCCTTTATTCGTCAGATAGTTACGCTGATGATCTGCCTTACTGGATCGACGGTCCCAAGGGTGCACACCTCATTGTGCCCTATACACTTGATGCAAACGACATGCGTTTTGCCACCCCGCAGGGCTTCAACAGTGGGGATCAGTTCTTTGCCTATCTGAAGGACTCGTTTGACTTGCTCTATGAAGAAGGCAGAGTCGGCGCCCCCAAGATGATGTCGATTGGTTTGCACTGCCGTCTCATCGGCCGACCCGGCCGCGCTGCTGCCCTCAAGCGCTTCGTTGAATACGTCAAGGCCCATGATCGGGTCTGGCTCGCGCGCCGCATCGATATCGC
The DNA here is from genome assembly GCA_013002595.1 of Hyphomicrobiales bacterium. Lineage (GTDB taxonomy): Bacteria > Pseudomonadota > Alphaproteobacteria > Rhizobiales > Aestuariivirgaceae > JABDJG01. Next base: position 1,168 of record JABDJG010000405.1, read on the forward strand.
CCGCCACTGGCACGACATGCACGGCGCTTGAAGCGGCACTGACAGCGGTGGAAACTTGCTCAATCCATGCATAGGATTTATGGGGCCGTCACAGACGCTTGCACACAAACCCGATAGTCCGGGAACTCTCAGTACGAAGTTCCTGGAGGCTTGTGTCGAACATGACCGTCGCGGTTTCAAATCCAGCTGCAGCAAAACATTGGCGCCTCGGGCTCGGGGAATTCCTTCTGTTCGGCATTAAGCAGGCCTGGGCCTGCCTGTTCGGCGGATTGCTTCTTGCCCTGATCATTGCCACCAAACTGTGGTGGCCGGTTGATGCAGCACTGGCCCGCTACGACTTCCTGCTGATCGCGGCAATCTGCATTCAGTTCGCGTTTTTACTGGCCAAGCTGGAGACCTTGGATGAGGCGAGGGTCATCTTGATCTTTCATGTCGTGGGAACCGTCATGGAGATCTTCAAGACGGGCATGGGCTCCTGGCAATATCCTGAAGACAATCTGATCCGCATTGGCGGCGTGCCGTTGTTCTCCGGTTTCATGTACTCGGCTGTCGGCAGCTACTTGTCGCGGGTCTGGCGGATATTCGACCTGCGGTTTTCAAGGTACCCGTCCAACCATTGGACAGTGGCCTTGTGTGCTGCGGCCTACCTGAATTTCTTTGCACACCACTACATTTGGGACTTTCGATATGTGCTCTTTGCGCTGGTCTTTGTGGTGTTTTCTGGAGCACGAGTACATTTTGTAGCGGATCAACGATATCGCAGCATGCCGCTTGTCCTCGGTTTTGCGCTCGTCACATTCTTCATCTGGCTGGCAGAGAATGTTGGGACGCTCGGGCAGATATGGATCTATCCTCATCAGGAGCAAAACTGGCACATGGTATCGCCGGCAAAATTTGGATCCTGGTTCTTGTTGATGCTTATCAGCTTTGTGCTGGTCTCGCTGGTGCACAAGCCAAGAACACAACTGGAAATGGTTGAAGCGAACTCCAAATCGGGCGGCTATTTGAACCGGCGCACTTCCAGCAGATACGTCTTGCTGCCCGTGCGCACGATGAAGCGGTCATTGCCTGCCTCGCGCCAGGCTCTCAAACGGGGCCCGACATCGTCATCGTAGTATTTGAGATAGCCCCCGGTGCTCGTGTCGACCAGCTTCCCCGGATCGGCAATCGCAGCGGCGATATCAGTGAACAGCCCGACTGTGAAGTAGTCGGGCGGTATGTCGAAAACTTTCAGATTGTCGGGGTTTTCCGAGACGGTCTTGGCCACCAGTCGTGGACGCTTCGGCAAGAGGCCGAGTTCTTCCATGTCCTCTGTTGACTTGAGCCTTGCCTCACCTTCGCGCAGGCCTGCCGCCATGTGCTTGGCAATCAGCTCAGCTCTGGTCTTTTTGAGCAACCGGGACCGTTCGATTGATGCCCGCCGGGAGCGCTCGTCGATGTGCCGTTGCGGGATCCCATCGGGATAAATGTCATCGAAGTCATCGTTGTGAAGGACAACTCTTTGCTTGCCATTGCTGTCAACTGTAACGATCGCAGAAGGAAAAGATTCGCGGCCCCGCACCCAGAACACCTCAACGCCATTCTGTAGCGTCTGATTACTAATTCCGGCCGAGCTGTACGTCGTCTGCTGCCAGCTCGCCGCCGCCGGCACATCCGGCCGCCAGGTGCCGGAAAGAGCCCATATGTCCGAGCGCGGCACCTTTGGGATTTGCAGGACCACAGTGAATTTTACCGCGCCGTTGTCCCGCTCGACACGCGCCGAAGCGCCGTTGAAGATGCGTCCACGGTAATGCTTGGTAGTGCGGCCCGAGAGTGGGCTGCCGGGCCAGGCCTGCAAGATCTCAACTTCGCCGCTCTGCACATCAATGCGTCGCAAACTGAAATCATCCGATGTTATATAGCTGGACGCGGGCGGCGTAAAATGCTCCCAGCCCATGCCCCAGATAAAGCCCGATGTGTCGCGCTGGAGGTAGTAAATGGCCTTGCCGGCCTCATCCCAAACCGGGGCAAAATAGCCCGAGTAGCGCTCATAACTCGCAATGCCCAGCGCATAGGCGCCGGCTGCCAGCACAAGCGAGCCGCCGATTATCAATACGGCAATGATCCGGTAGGCCAATTTCATCGAGATGTCCTGTTCGAGCATCAAACAATGCCCGTTCAGTCAGCTAAGTCAATCAATCGTGGACCGGGCTGTCCGGTTGCGCCAACATGGTACCATGAACCACTTTGCAGCCATCGAAGGCGCGGACTTTCTCGCACCAACCGACATCGCAGACATTCAAAAGCAGCGATGGCATGCCCAGGCGGGCTACGTGAGTGTCAACTCACAGTTTTACCGGCAGATGCTGGGTGGCCGGTCTTTGTCGGGCAATCTCACCGAGTTTCCCGATCTACCCTTTACCGACAAGGAGATGATCCGCGCCGATCAGCGTGAGAACCCGCCGTTTGGCTCGTACCTCGCCGCCGATTGCGGCACTGTCTCGCGCGTCCATAGGACCTCGGGCACGTCTGGCGTTGCCATGAATCTGGCGTTGTCGGCGGCCGATGCCGTGATGACCGCAAAGGTCGGCGCCCGCGCCCAGACGGCAGCCGGGCTCGGCCCCGGTCATCGTGTCGTGCACTGCCTGAACTATCAGCTCTGGATGGGGGGATATACCGATCATGCAACGCTCGAAGAGACCGGTGCAACGGTGATCCCCTATGGCGTCGGGGGAACCGAAGGCCTGATCCGCGTCATCCGCGATCTTGGTGTCACCGCAATTTCCTGTACGCCGTCTTATCCGGCAGTGCTGCAACAGGTGCTCGCTAATCGGTTCCCGGACTTGAAGCCGCGTGATCTTGGCTTGAAGCTGGCCCTGTTCGGCGGCGAGCCCGGGCTCGATGAGCCGGCGTTCCGGCAACGACTGGAAGACACCTGGGGTTTTGCTGCCCGAAATGCCAACTATGGCGTTTCTGACGTGCTGTGCAATTTTGCCGGCCAGAGCGAATTCACCAATGATCTGCATTTCGTGGCGCAGGACGTTCTTTATCCCGAACTGATTGATCCACGGACTGGCAAAGTGAAACCGTGGCGCGACGGCGAGAGCGGCGAACTGGTCGTCACTCATCTGGCCAAACAATGCCAGCCGCTGGTGCGCTTCCGTACCGGTGATATTATCGAGCTGACCGGCACAGGCCTGGCGCAATGTGGCCGCAGCGCGCCTCGTTTCCGGGTGGTTGGGCGCAGCGATGACATGGTTGTTGTCCGTGGTCTCAATGTTTTCCCAGCAATGCTGGCTGGCATCGTGAGTGCATTCGCCGAACTTTCGAACGAATACAGGATCACGCTCGATCAGGCGCCGCCATATGAGTTACTGCCGCTGGAGGTCGAACTTGTGCCAGGTGTCGTTGCCGGCAGCTTGTTGGCACAGGCCGTGGAGAGCCGGATAAAGTCTGACATTGGCGTGACTGCCAAAGTAAGTGTGCTGGCGCCAGGTGAATTGCCGCGCACCGAAGGCAAGACCCGCCGGGTAATAAGGACCTACCAATGACGATGACCAGCTACCAGACCGTGCTCAGCCAGGACGACGGTGACGGTGTCCGTATCATCACGCTCAATCGTCCAGGCAGCCTCAATGCCATGAACCGCCAGCTGATTGACGATGTCGCACACGCATTCGATGATGCCAATGCGGATGATGCGACGCGCGTCATCATTTTCACCGGCGCCGGCCGTGCGTTTTGCGCCGGCGATGACCGCCGCGAGCATGTTCACCCGGAAACCGAAGCAAAGGCCCGGGAATTGGTCGATGCCATTCAGGCGGCGACCTGCTCCATTGTTCTTGGCGCCAAACCGGTCGTCGGCGCCATCAATGGCTGGGCGGTTGGCGGTGGTTTCGAATGGGCGATCAATTGCGATTTTCCAATCTGGGCCGAGAGTGCAAGGGGCTTCTTCCCGGAAGTTTCACTGAACCTGTTCGTCACTGGCGCGGTGACATCGTTCCTGCCAATGCTGATCGGCATGAACAAGGCCAAGGAAATGCTCATGCTCGGCGAGAGGTATGAAGCTGCACAACTGGTCGAGATGGGCGTTGCCTGGAAGGCAGTCCCCGATGCCGATTTGATGAACGAGGCTCGGCAGGTGGCCGGCAAACTGAGTGCGCTGCCGCCAAAATCCATCACCGCCATGAAACGCGTCCTCAACAGCAGCGCGCTGGACATTGAAGCCGCATTACAGCGCGAGACTGATGCAACAGTCGCAGGCTTCCTGGATCCCCACACAACAAAATTGCTCCAGGATTTCTGATCCATTTTATCGCGCGCAATTTAATACTTGAGCATGATCGTGCTCTAGACGGAAATATCCACACGCGCCGTGCCACCGAACGCACGCTCCTCAAGGTTATTGCCCGGCCCACCCCGGTCGATGATCAAGAAGTCGCTGTCCGGCTCAAGCACGAGCAAGGGGTGATGCCACACATTTCGGGCATAGTTGATGCCCTGAGAGCCGGTTGCCCGAAAGGCTTTAAGTCCGCCCGGGTCGCAAGGATCTTGCGCTAGCGAAACCACAAGCAGCCAATCCCTGTTCTGCAGCGGATAGAATGCCTGGCTGCCGAGCGGATGCCGCTCCATCAGGTCCAGACGGATTGGCCGCGGTCGCGGCTGACCGCGAAAAATACTGATCAGCGGTTCGCCGCTTTCGTGTGACACATCGATGTCGGCCAGGTCGTGATAACGTTCGGTCGTCCCCTGGTTGATGGGGTAATGCCCGGCCCCCGCCATTTCGATGACATCGCCGAAGTCGGCAAACGTCTGGCGGGTCAAAGGCTGGGGTTGTAGGATAACCGTCATTCTCTAGGACCCCGAGGCGTCCAATTGCGCCTTCAGCTTGGCGTTCTCTGCCCGCAAGTAATCAATCTCCTCGCGCACCGGCGACAAGAACTCTTCCAGCTGGCCTTTCGTGAAACGGCGCGCAATATGCTTCGGGCAGTTCCAGTCGAATGCTTCAAGATGAATGACCACAGCGCGCTCCGGAACGGCCTTATAGGCCTCAAGGTGCAGCCGGGCGACCAGATCCGGGTCATCGCCGATCGAAACAAGCTTCGCGCGTCCCCAGACCTTCAGTCTCTGCCGGTTGGCATAATCCATCAGGATCAGCGATACCCGGTCATCGCCGGTCAGATTGCCGACGCTGAGATATTGCCGGTTGCCGCGAAAATCGGCATAGGCGATGGTCCTGTCATCGATCACTTTGAGGAAACCGGCCGGGCCGCCGCGAAACTGCACATAGGGCCAGCCGGTCTCAGATACTGTCGACTGATAGAAACCGTCGATCGCAGAGATGAAGGCGGATTCTCTGGCAGTTAGTTGGTCCCCGCCGTCGGCATCGGACGACAGCAAATCGGCATAACTGTCCGCCGAACCATGATCGGCCTGCTTGGCAAGCACGTTCGTTGTGAAGGCAATCTGTGCAAATGCGCGAGCCATATCAAATCTCCCGGATGCAGTGCAGTTCGGCTGGCTGTCGAGTCAGGCCATTTCAAAATTCACTCTCGCGTGCCCGCACAATCGCTGAAACAATTTCATTGTAGGGCGCCGCCGTCCCGGCCTCCGCGGCGACCACCGGCACCATGCCGTTGATGACATCGATTTCCGAGTGACGCCTGTCGAGATGGTCCAGTAACATGGACGGGCGTGCGTTCGGCACCTTTTCCGCATAAGCGGTAACATAGGCAACCGGGTCGTCAAACGAAAACGCAACGCCTAGGGCTCTGCCTGCCGCAAAGGCTTCCTTGGCGCAGTTGAGCGAGATCGACCAGGCATCGGGATCGTTCAACATCTCGATCACGGTGCGGTTGAAGATCGTGCACGGTGCGCTCAGTGTGACGTTGCACACGAATTTTTCCCAGATTACCCGGTTGATGTCTTCGTAGCCTTCGGTGTTGAAGCCAGCGCCCTGCCACATGTCGACGACAGATGACAGCCGCGCGGTATTGCCGCCAGTCATCTCACCGATCCGCATCTGATCCATGCCATTGTGGTGGGCATGGCCGGGCCCCTTCATCGAGGCGCCAAATGCCTGTGCAACGCCAAGCAAAATGTGTTTGCGCGAAATATGATTGGCAATCCGGGCGCCCGACCCAAGCCCGTTCTGTATCGCCAGGACCATTGTGTGCTCGCCAATGATAGCCCCGATCGATTTCGCGGCATCTTCTACATTGGCTGCTTTGGTCGCGATGATGATGAGATCGCAAATGCCTGCATCATCGGGGGTTGATGACGCCTTGATCGCCTTGACCGTGCGGTCGCCGCTGAAGCCCTCGAGCCGCAGTCCGTTGCTGTTGATCGCATCGACATGGTCCTGCCATTGATCGATCGCCCAGACTTCGTTTCCGGCATCGGCCAAAAGCGTGGCATAGACCGAGCCCATGGCGCCGGTTCCAACGATCGCAACTTTCATGCTGCTTCCTTCAACATTGCGCTCAACCGGGCAATGTGCGCAGGCCCGACCTCGCAACAACCACCGACAATCGTCGCCCCGTCTGCTATCCAGTCGGCAACGTGGTTGGCGTACGTGTCGGGTCCGAACTCCTGCCGTTGGCCCAGAACGCCAACGCCCTTTTCCTTTACCGTCCAGTTGTCCGGTATGCCGGCAAAGCCGTTGGCATAACCACCGGCATGAGGCGCACCCAGACCGTTCATTTCTTTCATCGCGGCGCTGATGCTCTCTGGCCAGCAGCAGTTGGCAAGTACCGCTTCAACACTGAGCCCGTCAAGCACTGCCCAGGCCTGGTTCAGAGTCTCCCCGCTTCGCAGCAGGCTTGAGCCGCCGTCCTTCAGTGTCCAGGCAACCCAAACGGGTTTGCCGGATGTCTGCGCTGCATGGGCGGCAGCGTAGCCTTCCGCGCCGGTCGACATGGTCTCGCATAAAAACAGGTCGACATGCGGGGCCAGCAACGCGACATGCTCGCGATAGATAGGTTCGATCTCGTCGAATGGCCGCACGTTGTCCGGCAGATAGCTGCCATTGAGAGGGGGCAGGGAGCCGGCAATCAGCACATCGCCGCCTGTCTCGCGACGCGCTTCAACGGCCAGCCGTCCCGCCCGGTCCATCAGTTCCGGGAACTTGTCCTGCGAAAGGCCCCATTCATCGAGCCGTGTGCGCAACAAGGCATAGGTATTGGTCGTGATGACCCTGGCGCCGGCGTTGATGTAATCCGTGTGGACCTCCTTGACCTCATGCGGCGCCTCAATGAGAACGCCGGTGCCCCAAAACGTCTTGTCACCGTCTTGCCGGCGTTTGCGCAGCTCCTGACCCATGCCGCCATCCAGCAACACAACACCGCTGTCCATCAATTGATCAAGTCTTCGCGTCATCTGCGTTCAGCCCAACTCTACTCTTGCAACCGCGCCCGCACCCAATCCTGAAAATGTTTGACGTGGTATTCCTCGGGCATCAGCACGCCTTGCTGCAGGGGAGCGGCATGCAGCCCGCGTTGATTAAGCTCGCATGCTGCAAGGTCCTGATCCATAACCATTATTGCGAAATCCACTATCTGCGAGATGTCGTAGTTGTCTGCCTCGGCGGTCTCATGTGGCACCAGCCACTCGGCCACCAATTCGGTCTGTTCTGCAGATAGCGGCAGCATCCGCACGATGCGCATGTGATCTGCATAGGCACCAACGAACATGCCAGGCATAGCCACCCCATAGGTCTGGCCGCGTGCGACTTCATCCGCCGTCAGTGAGGCGATCACATGACCTTGCGCGCTGCCGTCCATTGACCAGGTCTGACTGTCCTTGCGCAGACCACCGCGGTATTTCGGATCCTCGCTCCCGGCATGATCGGCCCAGTCCGGCACATCCTTGACGTTAACGATACGCCGGCCATACATCGGCACCAGATCGCTCAACTCGGGATGAATATTGGGGCAATGCAGACACTCGTTGAAGTTTTCCCAAAACGTCTTCCAGTTGCATGCCATGACCTTGCGCCACGTGTGAACGGTGACCATATGCTCGATTGGGAAGTTGTTCAGATGAGCCGGCTCGCGCTGGAACGGGAGATCGGCATCCCAGTCTGCGTGCGCGTCAAGATTGACGAAAATCAGTCCCCGCCAGACGGCGACCGTAACCGGGAACAAACCGTAGTCATCCCTTTCAAAACCATCCGGTTCGGCAAATGAGGATGTCTTGACCAGGCGTCCGTCGCTGGCCGCATAGGCCCACTGGTGATAGGGGCACACGATCAGTTTCGATTTCAGCCGACCTTGCCGTTCCGGGCACAAGATCGAGCCGCGATGCCGGCAGGCATTATGAAACGCCACCACTTCGCCGGTCTCGCCACGCAGCACGACGATATTCTGGTCGCCAATCTCCACGGTTCGAAAACTCAAGGGCTCGGCCAGGTCATGCGAACGGCAAACGTAGACCCAACTCTTGTGCCAGATCTCCTTGAGCTCGCGTTGGTGGTGCGCCTCATCGAAGTACCAGCGTGCCGGCAATGACGGTTCTGACTGCTTAAGGGCGTTATAGTCCGTGCTGTGTTCGTTCATCGTTGCACCTGCCGCATTAATGCTCACGGTATCCGAAGAAGTATATGGCAGCCGCTGCCTTTGTGACCATGCAAAACTTGCAGGGTGAATGTCTACATGACCTCTGGACCGATATCGTCTTTGTGCGTAATTTGAACTCTTTATTCGATTGTTTTTCAACGATGGGAGCTCTGAGGAGTGTCAGCTGCAGTGGACGGTCCAAAGCTTCAAGTTCTGATCTGCCACGCCCAGGCCGATGCTGGTTTCGCGCGCGAGCTGGCCGAGGGACTGGAATTCGACGGCCGGTGCCGGGCTAGCGCTGTTGGCTCGTCCGTACCTGAAGGCGAGGACGGCAACACAGAACGCGGCGACTTGATTGCGGCTGCCGATTTGCTCCTGTTCGTGCTCTCTCCGGCTGCCGCTGCATCGCCGACATTCAACTGGGAAGCAGATTATGCCAACCAGATGTCGAAGCTTATGTATCCGGTCCAGCTACAGCCAATGGACGACGACGCCCGGACGGCCGCGCTGGCCTCGTTGACGCCGATCAGGTTCGACGGTGAGCACACATTCATGGAGGGCCTCAAGGCACTGGTCGGGCTTTTACCAACGGATATCGGCTGGTTGCAATATCACACCGCGCTCAGCGTCAGAGCCAGACAGTGGGATAGCGCCGGCCGGCCAGACAGCCATTTGTTGACTGCCGAGGAGACGTCCGGTGCCAAGAACTGGACCGTGGCGCGGCCCGAACACGCACCTAAACCATCTGATCTGCATCTGGATTTCATCGCCGCAAGCGAGGCTGGCGGCACGGCACCGGTTACAACAACTGATGCTGACGATGCTCAGGTAGCCGATGAAGAGGCGCAAGCAGCCGCCACCGCTCCGGAGCAAGCCGCCCAGTCGCTGAAAAAGGCCAACAAGTTTTACGCGATCATATCCATTCTGCTCGCCATCGTGGCCGGTTTGGCTGCCTGGCAGGCCTGGGTGTCACAGCAAAAGATTGCCGAGGGGAACAGGCAACTGAAGATGCAGCAGCAGGCAGCAGAACTGTCCAAGGTGACACTTGCTATACAAAGAGAACGTATCGAAGAAGCCATCAAGACGGTGAACCCCAGCCTGTGCACCCAGGCTCAAAAGGTCACCAATCTTCTTGCAACCACTGGTGATTCTGCGGTGTGGGACATCAATTACGATCTGTTCTGGAGTTTGTATGAAGGCCCAATGATTGCGCTTGAACAATTGTATGGAACACTATCGGAAACAGAGCGCAGCCCCGTTGCAGATGCCATGATCGCCTTTGGAAAAAATGTCGGCACGCGCGGTGAGCCCTATGAGGCCCGGGTCGCCGGATTGCCGCGGCCAGAGCTGCTGGAACACGCAGCGAATGTGACGGCGACCTGCAAGAAGGTAAACACGCCCGCACAGAATTAACCGCTCTGCGTTTTCTTGCCGAGTGCGCTTTTTGCGGCGATTGCGGCAGTGAACCGTTCCAGCGTACGCGACAGCTCTTCGCGAGGGATCATGATCTCGACCAGCTGAAATGCCGTTTCATCGGCATAAGCTGCAGCCAGCGCGTCGGCCAGTTCGGCACGGGTCGAGACACGCACACCCCTACCGCCAAGGCATGTCGCCATGTCGGCGAAGTGCCAGTCGTCAAGGTCATTGTATGCGGTCTCGCTCTGAAACGCTTTGAGCATACCCCAGGCGGTGTTGTTGAACACCAAAACGATCGGGTTCCAGCCATAGCGGCGGCAATTGCCAAGTTCCCAGCCGGTCATCTGGAACGCCCCATCGCCAACCAGGATCATCGGCCGCTTGCCTGAAGCGACCTGCAAACCAAGCCCTGCTGGCACACCCGGTCCCATGGTTGCATAATAGCCAGGCGCCACCATTGGCGTGTGCATCATGTCCATGGCCGTGAACAGGCAGTCGCCCATGTCCGAGGCAATCGGCATTGTGCCGTGTTGTGCGAACAGATCGTTGACCGCTGTGGCGATGTCAATCGGCCGGATCGGCTTATCATCGGCGGCAAGACCTTGCGGGTATTCTGCCTTGTCCGATCTGCTGGCTTTTCCTATCCGGACCGCCAATTTAAGCAGGGCATCAACCAGCGCCGGCAGAGAAACATCAGGATAGAGATGATGCGCCATATGGACCTTGCGGCCAAAGGCCCGCGCCGCGGTGCGCATATCGACCTGGCGTCGCGACACCCCGAAATTTGTGTCCGACAGAATGACGCCAAGCATGAGCAACCCGTCGGAATGTTCTATAGCGCGGCGCACGTCGGTCTCGCCGGCCAGTCCCAGGTAAGTGCCGATCAGGGGCGCATCGGTTTCAGCAGCAATGCCGCGGCCCATGAAACTGGTGGCAACGGGGATGGCAAGTTTGCGGGCAAGGTCCGCCACTTTGTCTTCAATTCCATATCGGCGCACCTCGACACCCAGCAGTAGGGCAGGGCGCTTGGCCGCGCTCAACAGTTCGATGACTTCTTGCGCACAGGCTGATGCGGCAGCTTTGTCGGTCTCGACAATCTGGTAGGCAGGTACCGTACTCACTTCGACCTCGACCATGTCACGCGGGAATTCGATATAGACCGGCAACGACTGGTCGCGCGCAGCTGTCAGCACCCGGGCAATCTCGCCAGGTGCGGTGTCTGCATCGTCAAGCACACATTGCGCAACCGTGACCTCCTGCATCACTAGACGCTGACTATTGAGGTGCTTTACCTGGTGATGCAGTCCAAGTCCCATTGTGCTTTCAGCTGCGCCGGGTGCGCCGGAAATGACAACCAGCGGCGACTTTTCCGCATAGGCCGTCGCAATAGGGTTGATCATGTTGAGCGCGCCGGCGCCATAGGTCACAGCCGCCACGCCTAGCCGTGAACTGTAACGTCCGGCCGCATCGGCCGCGAACCCAACGCCGGGCTCATGACTCAATGTGTAGAGCGGTAGTGTGTTGGAGCGCTCGATTTCCTTGAAGAAAGGCAGGGCAAAGTCACCTGGAATGCCAAAAATTTCACCGGCACCATAATCTTTCAGTGCCTCCAGCAATGCGTGGGCCAGTTTCACGGGTGTCACCATCGGTTTGGAATCGGTGTTTCCATCATAAGCCCAATTCTAGTGCGCTGCCATGTTGCAAAGCATTCATCGTGCCGATCACAGCAGCTTAGTTTGGCGAGAACGGCATCAGAATCGCGACAAACGTTCAAATTACCGCCGGTCGGGAGGCAAACGACCAATTTCGGTCATTTTGTTGCTGCACGCTGCGCGTTCATATGCCTTAGTGTAAGGCGTAATTCGTGTGTTGTTTCCCAAGCGAGTTTCCCATGGTTTCGACAGATGCTAACGGCCCAAGGCTGAAGGTCTATGTTTCATATTGCGGTGCCGATGCCGGCTTTACCGATGAGCTGATTCGTGGCCTGCAGAAAGATCGCCGGTTTGACATTTCCGTGGATCCGGACTGCACGATCGACGAAGACGACTGGAAATCCTTGATCGGCACCCTGATCGCGGATGCCGATGCGGTCATTGTCGTTTTGTCGCCTGATACATCGCCATCTTGCGACTGGGAAATCGAGTGCGCTCAACAGCATTCAAAGCGTATTGTGCCGGTTCTGTGCCGGCCACTTGGCGCCACCGGCTTGCCGGCTGGATTGGCCGGACTGAAGATCCAACGTTTCGATGATGGCGCCGCGTTCCAGCGCCCGCTCAAGGGACTTATGCAGGCGCTTACCAGCGACGCACAGTGGATCCGCGAGCATACGCGGCTGTTGGCGCATGCGCGCATGTGGGAGCGCTCAACCCGATCGAATGATCTATTGTTGAATGGAGAAGAAGCGCTTGCTGCCAAGATGTGGACGCTCAGCCGGCCGGATGGTGCACCCAAACCAACGGATCTGCATATCGAGTTCATCTGTATAAGCGAGGCCGTTGCGACTGCCCGGGCCAGTGCCGCCTATGCCGTCCAGGCCGAGCGCGACGAGCTTGAAACTCTGGCACATCTCAATTCGGAAAATGAAGGTTTCAGGCGCTGGGCGAACCAGGCCTATATGGTCGTCGGTTGCTGGCTCGCCGCACTTGCCCTGTTTTCAGATTGGAAGAGCGCCGATGCCATGAAGCAGGTGGCCAATGCCAGATCCTATACGGTGGAGTCCTGCAGCCCGCCCGACGCCCGGCGCCATTTGGCAGTGGCCATCGGCGGTGCTGGCCTGAAAGGCGCTAAATGTCCGTCCCTTCGGGCCGATCGCATGACCACCGGATGCCTTGATGGGGACGAGCTGTGCAGCCGTGTCCAAAACTGACGCGATGAAGATGGCAGCGGCCCAGGCAGCCCTTTCAGGTTGGTTCTTGAACGATCTGTTGCCATTTGGACGTGCCCGCAAAAAAGCAGCCGTTAGTCATCATTTTGCCACTGGTTTGGATTTGGCTGAACGGTAGTCGCGAATCTCGTGATTGAAGTTGAAGAACCGGCGACATGCGGTTCGAAAATTGCCAGAGATCGGCCAATGAACGCGCTGACTATAACATTTGCGATAATTCTGATCGTCGCTGGTTGCCTGTTCTGGCTGACACCGATACCCGGCGGTGCACCGGCTATGGCAATCGGTTTTGCATTGTTGATTTGTTCGAGCGAACGCGCCGCAAACCGGATCCTGAATTGGCGTATCAACAACGTGCGCTTCAACAGGGCCTTCATCTTTATCGAGGACATGGCCC
>JABDJG010000428.1 GCA_013002595.1 Hyphomicrobiales bacterium
ATCTGGTCCTGCACATGGACTGAGTCCAGCATTTGGCAATCAACGAAGTTTGCAGCTTCCAGCCCATCGGTCTTCACAGACCTTAAGACCCCGAGCGCAATTTCGCCTCGAAGCTCTCGCGATTATACCTGACTTGTTCGGCGGCTGCCTTGCGGGCGCCCGGTCTGTTGTCGTACTTGCCGCCCGTGTTTTGGTTGAAGCAGCCAAAACGCATGGAGCTGATCAACCTTCACAAGTTAGTCTGCCTCATGGGCTGATCCGGTTCGAAACCACAATATGCCCGATCGCGAACAGGGCCGCCATGCTGCCGGCGATGCCAAGCGTCGTCAGGCCGGAAACGTTGATCACCACCCCGCCGATGGCCGAACCGATTGCCGCCCCGACATAGATCGCTGCTGCGTTGAGTGACAGAACGACACTGGCGGCTTGCGGCGCAAGCGTGATGAGCCGTGATTGCTGCGCGGCCATGATCGACCAGCCACAGACCGACCAGCAGAAAACGACCGCCAGCACCACAACCTCAGGCAGCGGCAGGGCGGAAAACGCCGGCATCAGGGCAACTTGTGCAATGGCCAGACCGAGCAGGGTCTTGAACGGCCCGATCCGGTCAGCTGCAATGCCGCTCACCATATTACCGGCAACCGCTCCGAAGCCGAACGCCAGCAGCGCCAATGTAATGCCGTTGCGCTCAAACCCCATCTGTGTTGACAGCAGCGGCGCCAGATAGGTGTAGGGTATGTAGATCGCAGCAATGAACGTCGTGGTGAACAGCACCGCCAGCATGACCGGTCCGTTGCGCAGTATCTGCCTAAGGTCGGCGAGGCTGACCGACTGGAATGACAGTCCGGCCGGCACCCGGGTCCACACCAGCCACAGGCACGGCACGGCGAGTGCCGCTACTATCGCAAACGCGCTCCGCCAGCCGAAGGTATAGGCAACAAAACTGCCGGCCGGCACCCCGGCGACCTGGGCCAGCGTCAGACCGAAGAACACCGCCGCCAGCGACCGCGCGCGCCGCTCTGGGCTGCTCAGGCCCGCCGCCACCGCGGACGACACCGGCGTGAACATGCCGGCACCGGCCGCCGCCAGCACCCGCGCAACATTCAAGGTCACATCATCCGGCGCAATGCTCGCCAGCCCGTTGGCCAGGGCAAACAGGCCAAGCCCTGCCGCCAGCACCCGGCGCCGGCCAATGTGCCCGGACATCGAGATCAGCAACGGCGACAGCACGGCATAGGCCAGCGCATAGATCGTCATGATCCAGCCGGCCCCGGCCGTGGTCAGCGCCAGGTCCTCGGCAATCGGGTTCAACAGCCCGATGACGATAAACGCACCCATGCCGATGACGAAGTTCGATGCCGACAGGATCGGGATCAAAAGCGGATCAGGCTCTGAGCTGATCGCAGCGTTCATTCAGACAACCCCTGTCCATGCGGGCAACAAAAAATCCCCGCGCCGTCAACCTGGCCCGGGGATCGCAATGTCGCAAATTCTGTGCTTCGTGTCAGCCGTGATACCGCATGCGTCCTAGTCGCGAATATATTCGATCTCCTGCCAGCAATCCGTCGGGAATATCCACAGTACCTCAAGGGCGACATCACCGGTGTTCTTCAGGCCGTGTCTCTCGTTTTGCGGGATGTAGACCACGCTGTCCTTGCGGACCTGCTGGATCTTGCCGCCGGTCTGCAGCAGGAGACCCTCACCGGCGCGGATAACATAGATCTCCTGTGGCTGATGGTGATGCAGGGACAATTCACTGCCGACCGGCACCTCGATGATGCCTGCCGACAGGCCGTGACTGTCCATCTCGGTCGCATCGACAAGAAACTTCCAGCGCAGATCGCCGCGATCTTCTCTCTGGTTCCAGCTGCAGTCATTGACGTGTCGGGTGACAATCGTTTCCATCCGGCTTCTCCTTGGAGCGCGATTCACGATTTTGAATGCTGCATTCAATTTCGATCATGTTCTAGAGCACGATCGGGTTAGATTGAATCAATCCAACCCGTGAATCGTCCTCCATCATATTGACGACGATCAGGTTTATCGATTTTGATTGTTTCAATCAAAAACGATCCTGATCTAGCCCTGACAACAGATGTCCGAGCTGAATTTGCTAATTGGGGGATCTGGACATCAGAATTCCCAGGGCTTCTTTGGCACTGCCGCTCAAAAGCCAGTGCAGGCCGAAGCTGGCGCCCAGCAGGATCGAGGCAAGGGTCAGTATTGGCGACAGGGCGAGCGTTGAAACACCGGAGATGCCCTGGCCGACGGTGCAGCCGAGCGCGGTGACGCCGCCGGCGCCCATGGCAGCGGCACCGATGAGGTGGCGGCGCATCTCGCGGGCGTCATCGAAGCCTTCCCAGTAGAATTCGTCCTTGAGAATCGCGATCGCGAAAGCGCCCGCGAAGGTGCCGATGACGACGGCAATGGCGAAGGTGATCGATGCGCCGGTGAAAGTCATCAGCCAGACCAGCGTCTCGCCAAGTGGCAGTACATAGGTCAGCGACTGGACCCGAATCGGGTCGAACGGGTCGGCGCCGAGCCAGCCGGTAGCCAGGAAGCCACCGGCAACGGCCAGGCCGATCAAGCTACCGGCGACAATATCGCGCCGGCTGTTGCGGAAGGCGGCATCCTTCAGACACCAAAGGACAATCGTGCCGCCGATGATGAGACCGGCCGGCAGCCACAGGCTCGCAACATCAATCCCTGTTGCCCAGGCAAACAGGTGCGGCAGACCCTGGCCGCCGGCAGCGCCGGCATCAACCGCGATCTGGTCGACGGAATAGACCTTGATGAATGAGGTGATGCCGCGCGCCGTCATGTAGCCGGTCAGCGCCAGCACCAGGAAGCTGCAGAACGCCTTCAGATCGCCGCCAGCCATCCGGACCATTACGCCATAGCCGCAGGTTCCGACCATCGACATGCCGAGTCCGAATAACAGACCGCCGGAAATCGAGCTTGCCCAACCGATGCGCGACTGCAGATAGAACACCTCGTCAAGGCGGGCGATGCCAGTGTGGTGCATGATCTGGACACAGATCATGGCAACAGCAATGGCCAGCGCCCAGGCCCGCAAACGCAAGGTCTTTCTGATCAGGACGAAATCTTCAATTGCGCCGAAGGTGCAAAATCTTCCTGCCCGGGCGGTCGCGCCCATGACCATGCCTAGACCCAGTCCGGCGAGCGCCAGCAACACCGGCGTTGATATCGCAGTCATTTTCCACCGTCGCTTCTCAGAGGCGCCTTACGGGCACCCAGCGGCATCCTTGCAGTAGAGATCATACAGGACGGTAATCACCTTATGGGCTTCATCGCTGCCAAGCGAATAGTAAATCGTCTGGCCGTCGCGCCGGGTTTCGACCAGCCGGTCGGCACGCAGGCGGGCAAGTTGCTGTGAGACGGCCGGCTGGCGCAGATTAAGCAGGACCTCCAGTTCACTGACCGATTTTTCACCCTCGGCCAGCATGCACAGGATCATCAGCCGGGTTTCCTGGGCCAGGCCGCGCATCAGATCGCACGCTGCCCGCGCGCTTTCGGCCATGGCCTTGTGCTTGCCCTCTTCCATCAAGGATGCAGCGATGTCCATTCCTTCAGTCCTTTTCTGCCCGTTGCCGCCTGGCGCTACTTCAGCTCTTTGATCAGCTGTTGTAACAGCCCCCAGAAAAAATCCTCACCCGGGTATCCCCGGATGCGGCCGATCTCCTTGCCCTTGTCGATCAGCACGAATGTCGGCGTATAGACCAGACCGGTGATGAACTGCAAATCAGAAGGCATCTCATCGTGGATATCGACGCGCCGTAGCGGCGCAGCCTTGCCCTCGGTCGTCTTGTGGTAAACACCGCCGATCTCCTCGTTCCAGGCCTCGCACCATTCGCAGGCATCCTGCTCGACCATGATCAGCTGTGCCGCATCCAGGCGGCCCGGCAACACAGCGAACAGCGAGAGCGTACAAATGAACGCAAATCGTTTCATGCGGAGATCATAACGGGCTTCTCACATATTGCATATCACGAATATGCTATATAATAGCGTTCAATTTGGGGAAAGGCAGGACCCGTTGAACTTCGAAGTTGGCCTTGGCGGAGCATTCATTGCGGGACTGTTGTCGTTCATCTCGCCTTGCGTGCTGCCGATCGTACCACCTTACCTGTGCTATCTGGCAGGCGTCAGTATTGCTGAATTCGAAGATGCCGAGCGGCCGGCGGCGGCGAGCTGGCGTATCGTTGCCTCGGCGATTGCCTTTGTCATCGGGTTCTCGATCATCTTTGTCTCGTTTGGCGCCAGCGCGACGTTTCTCGGCCAGGTCGTCCAGTCCTATATGCGGTGGCTGACGGTCATTGCCGGCATCTTGATCATCATCATGGGGCTGCATTTCCTCGGCGTGTTTCGAATTGGATTGCTGTACCGCGAGGCGCGCCTGGATGTGCCGCGCAAGCCGCCCGGCCTGCCGGGCGCGTTCGTCATGGGGCTGGCCTTTGCGTTTGGCTGGACGCCGTGTGTCGGGCCGGTGCTGGCGGCCATCCTGTTCACCGCCGGCGCGCAGGAAAATGTCGGTGAAGGCGTCAAGTTGCTGTCGGCCTATTCGCTTGGCATGGGGCTGCCGTTCATTCTGGCTGCTGCCTTTGCCGGCCCGTTCATGCGGCTGATGCCGCGGTTGCGGCAGCGAATGGGTGTCGTCGAAAAGGCCATGGGCGGCCTGCTCGTCCTGACCGGCATCCTGTTCCTGACCGGCAGCATGAACACCATTGCCTTCTGGATGCTGGAGGCCTGGCCAAGCCTCGGCCGGGTCGGTTAACTCCGCTTATTGCGGTCTTATTCGTCTATGCGAATATACATATTGATTTTCCCCGGAAACTCTGCCAGTCTTTTGCACATCTTGCACCGGACCGGAAAGACGACCCTCCAAATCAAACCGGCTGGTGCACACGGAGGGAGAGGACACGCCGAATGAAGCAAGCAAACACCCCAATTGCGATCTGCGCAGGCCTGGCCTGCCTTTTCGCGGCGACGACGGCATCGGCTGATGCTGTAACGCCGGACAAGGTCATGTTCGATGACCTGGAAGTCAAGACGTCGCTGACCGGAGCACCTGGCGATGCAAAGGCCGGCAAGAAATGGTTCGCCAATCGCAAGCTCGGCAACTGCCTAGCCTGCCACGTCAACAAGGACCTGGCCAACCAGCCGTTCCACGGTGAGGTCGGGCCGCCGATGGATGGCGCGGGCGACCGTTACACACAAGAGCAATTGCGCGGCATTCTGGTCGATTCGAAGGCAGTTTTCGGCCCGGACACCATCATGCCGGGTTTCTACCGGGTTGATCCGGGCGCCAGAACGGCCAAGAAATTCAAGGGCAAGACCATCCTGTCCGGCGAGCAGATCGAAGACATCATCGCCTATGTGATGACCCTGAAGGAATAGGAACACCAGACAATGCACACTATCACACGCAGACAGCTTCTGGCTGTAACAGCCGCCACCGCGACTGGCCTGGCGCTATCGCCGAATTTTGCATCTGCCAAGGCCGAAGATGCCATGGCGGTGCTCGACAAGTTCACCGGCGGCAAGGCGCCGGCTGAGGGCAAAGTCACGCTCAAGATGCCGGAAATCGCCGAGAACGGCAACACGGTGCCACTGTCGATTTCAGTCGACAGCCCGATGACCGCCGACAACTATGTCAAACGGGTGGTCATCGTTGCTGAAGGAAACCCGCGCCCAGAAGTCGCGACACTTCACTTTTCACCCAAGAGCGGCGTCGCAGAAGCCTCGACCCGCATGCGCCTGGCCAAGACGCAAAATGTTGTTGCCTTGGCCGAGATGTCGGATGGTTCGTTTCACATGGTCAAGCGCCAGGTGAAGGTGACCATCGGCGGCTGTGGCGGTTAAGGAGCAAGTAACATGGCAAAATCAAAACCACGCGTTAAAGCGCCCAAGACTGCCGGCAAAGGTGATATCGTCACCATCAAGACGCTGATCTCGCACAAGATGGAAACCGGGCTGCGCAAGGACAAAAAGACCGGAGATCTGATTCCGCGTCAGATCATCAACAAGTTCATGGCCAAGTTCAATGGCGAGGACGTGTTCTCGGTCGATATCGATCCGGCCATCTCGGCCAACCCGTACTTCCAATTTTCCATGAAGGCCGAGGAATCGGGCGAGTTCGAATTCATCTGGGTCGACGACAGTGGCGACACCTACTCCAAGAAGTCGGCATTGACCGTCAACTGAACGAACAACAGCGCCGCAGAGCGTTTAGAGACAGAATATCGTTGGGAAGGAAACGCAGGATGAAGGTATCGATCAAAGCAGGCTTGGTGGCCGCCATCGCTTTTGCGGGCTTTGCAGTCACTGGCAGTACGTTAGCAGATGAGGGCCTGCCGGAAGGCGTCACAGCGGTTAAGGCGACACCGCCCTCCAAGGATCATCCCCTGGATGAAATTTTGTCGGGTTGGACGTTCCGCACACCGGAGACCCAGGCCCTGCAACAGGATGACTTCGAGAACCCGGGTTATCTGTGGGTTGAGCGCGGCGAGGCGTTATGGAGCGAAGTTGACGGCTCGGCCGGCAAGGCCTGCGCCAGTTGCCACAATGATGCCGCGGACTCCATGAAGGGCGTCGGCGCTGAAATGCCGAAATGGGATGCCAAGCTCAATCGCCCGCTGACCATGGAGCAACGGATCAACAATTGCCGCACTGAGAATATGGGCGCCAAGGAATGGAAATGGGAGTCGACCCAGATGCTGTCCATGACCTCATATGTGCGCAACCAGTCACGCGGCATGCCGGTCAATGTACAGGCCGACGGACCGATGGCCTCGTGGGTCGCAAAGGGTAAGGAAGTTTATTATACCCGGGTCGGCCAGCTCGATATGTCATGCGCCAACTGTCATGAAGCCAACTATGGCAAATACATCCGCGCCGATTTCCTCAGCCAGGGCCACTCGAACGGCTTTCCGACCTACCGGCTGAAATGGCAGAAGATTGGCTCACTGCACCGCCGGTTCAAAGGCTGCATGAAGAATATTCGGGCAACGCCATACAAAGTGGGCGGCGACGAGTTCGTTGCACTGGAAGTTTACCTCGCGCAGCGCGGCAAGGGCCTGCAGGTTGAAGCGCCAGCGGTTCGCAACTAACCGATCCGCTACTGGCGGCAAGCCTTAGGATGTACTGATGCTTTCACGCCGGGACTTTATGCAAGCGGCAGGAGCGCTGGCTGCGATCTATGGCGGGTCAGCGCCCTGGATGCAGCTGGCTGCACAGCAAAAGCTGAGCGAGGCTGAGCTCATCGGCTTTGAGCCGTTCGGCAATGTCACGATTGCCCATTTGACCGACATCCACGCCCAACTGATGCCGGTCTGGTTCCGCGAACCGTCGGTTAATCTTGGTGCCGGCGAAGCAGAGGGCCAGCCACCGCACGTGACCGGCAGTGATTTTCTGGAACGCTACAATATCGCCGCCGGTTCGGCCGATGCCTATGCGCTGCAATCTGAGGGCTTTGCCGCGCTTGCCAAGCAGTATGGCCGGATGGGCGGTATCGACCGCATCGCAACGGTGCTCAAGCACATCCGCGCAGAGCGGGCGGACAACACCCTGTTCCTCGATGGCGGCGACACCTGGCAGGGCAGCTATACGGCCAACAAGACCAAGGGCGCCGACATTGTCGAGGTGATGAATGCGCTCAAGCCGGATGCCATGACCGGGCACTGGGAGTTCACGCTGGGCGCAGACCGGGTGAAGGAAATCGTCGAAGAGTTGCCGTTCGCGTTCCTGGGTGCCAACATCTTCGACAACGAATGGGAAGAACCGGCCTTTGAAGCGCACAAGATGTTCGAACGTGGCGGGGTCAAGATCGGCGTCATTGGCCAGGCGTTTCCCTATACGCCGATCGCCAATCCGAGGTGGATGTTCCCGAACTGGTCGTTCGGTATTCGCGAAGACGAGATTGCCCGACAGGTCGAGGCGGTGCGGGCCGACGGTGCCCAGCTTGTCGTCCTTTTGTCGCACAACGGTTTTGATGTCGACCGCAAGTTGGCGACCCGGGTCGAGGGTATCGACATCATTCTTTGCGGTCATACCCATGATGCCCTGCCGGCGCCGCTGAAAGTCGGCAAGACGCTGCTGATCGCGACCGGATCGAATGGCAAGTTTATCTCGCGGCTCGACCTTGATGTCGGCGCCGACGGTCTGAAAGACTACCGCTATAAGCTGATCCCGATTTTTGCCGACGTGATTACGCCCGATGCCGAGATGACTGCGCTGGTTGAAAAAGTCCGCGCGCCCTATGCCGATGAACTGAAGCGGGTGGTCGGGCGAACCGACAGCCTTTTGTACCGGCGCGGCAATTTCAATGGCACGGTCGATGATCTGATCTGCCAGGCGTTGCTCGAGGAGCGCGATGCCGAGATCGCCCTGTCGCCCGGCTTCCGCTGGGGGCCAAGCCTGCTGCCCGGCCAGGAGATCACGGTTGAGGATCTGCACAATGTCTGCGCGATGAGTTATCCGGCCGCCTACCGCAACAAGATGACCGGCAAGTTTCTCAAACAAGTGCTGGAAGATGTCGCCGACAACCTGTTCAACCCGGACCCCTATTACCAGCAGGGCGGCGATATGGTGCGGGTCGGCGGACTTGGCTATTCGATCAATCCGAAACAACCGATCGGCCGGCGCATCTCCGATATGACCAGCCTGAAGGATGGCAAGCCGATTGACCCGGCGCGCGAGTATGTTGTTGCCGGCTGGGCAAGCATCAATCAGGCGACCGAAGGTCCGGCGATCTGGGATGTTGTCGAGGCCTACCTGAAGAACCACTCACCGGTACGGGTCGACCCGCATGATGCGATCAAGGTGGTCGGTATCTAGGGCCTGTTGACATTCAGGTCATGGCGCTGGTTTGGCCCGATTGGCTCAGGTTCAGGGGTATGAGGAGGAAGGACATGCTGGCATATTCGACGACGAATACCCCTGAAGATGAGCCAATCGGGCCAAATCCCTTTAGGGACGCGGCCCATTTGGCCTGTGGACGGCACTTTGAGCAGCTTGAAGGGGCGGGTCCTACAGCGCTACTCGAAGCTAGCCACAGACAAAATGAGCGACGGCAGCACCATGACCTGAATGCCCACAGGCCCTAGAGACAGCAGAGGATGGAAATGGAGCAGGATCCAAAGGCCAGGCTGCTGAACCGCCGGGCAATATTGCGGTCCGCCGCGGCGGGCGCGGCGCTTGCCGGTGGCTCCAGCCTGACCGCCGCCGCTGGCAATCCTGATAACCTGCCACCCAATAACCCTGACTGGTCAAAGTCGCTCGGTGCGGGCGTCGATGCGCGACCTTACGGCAAACCATCGCCGCACGAAGGCGATGTCGTCCGGCGTCATGTTGACTGGCTGACGGCTTCAACCGAAAGCTCGATCAACTTCACGCCGCTGCATGAACTTGACGGCATCATCACACCGAATGGTGTGTGCTTCGAGCGCCATCACTCCGGTGTCGCCGAAATCGATCCGGCAGATCACCGGTTGATGATCAATGGTCTCGTCGACAAACCGTTGATCTTCACCATGCAGGACCTCAAGCGGTTCCCGCGCACCAACAAGATCTATTTCCTGGAGTGCGCCGCCAATTCTGGCATGGAGTGGCGCGGCGCGCAGATGAACGGCTGTCAGTTCACCCATGGCATGGTGCACTGCGTGATGTACACCGGCGTGCTGCTCAAGCATGTGCTGGGCGAAGCCGGTATCAAGACAGCAGCGAAATGGCTCATGGCGGAAGGCGGCGATGCGGCTGGCATGAACCGCTCGATCCCGTTTGAAAAAGCGCTCGATGACTGTCTGATTGCCTTTGCCATGAACGGCGAGGCCTTGCGCCCCGAGCAGGGCTACCCGCTGCGTCTGGTTGTGCCGGGTTGGGAAGGTGTCATGTGGGTCAAGTGGCTGCGCCGGCTCGAAGTTGGCGATCAGCCGTGGCACACCCGCGAGGAAACCTCAAAATACACCGACCTGATGGCCGACGGAACGGCGCGCCGGTTTACCTGGGAAATGGATTGCAAGTCGGTGATCACCAATCCGAGCCCGCAGGCACCGATTACGCATGGCAAGGGGTTCACCATCATCTCCGGATTGGCCTGGTCCGGCCGCGGCACCATTGACAGGGTGGATGTAACACTGGACGGCGGCAAGAACTGGCATCCGGCCCGTATTGACGGCCCTAGTCTGCCACTGGCCCTGCACCGGTTTTACTATGAATTTCAATGGGATGGTAGCCCGTTACTACTACAATCACGCGCCATCGACTCGGCCGGTCTCGTGCAACCGACCAAGACTGAATTGCGCGCCGTGCGCGGCACCAACTCGATCTACCACAACAACGGAATCCAGACCTGGCATGTGCTGAGAACCGGCGAGGTTGAAAATGTCGAGGTCTCCTAGTGCTGCTGCTGTCTTGCTGGCGGGCCTCCTAGTCGTTGCCCCTGCCGGGGCCGGCGACTTTGGCCTTGGGCGGCAGGCAACGCCTGAGGAGATCGCCGGCTGGGATATCGATGTGCGCCCGGACGGACAGGGCCTGCCGGACGGCAAAGGCAGTGTGGCCATGGGCGAAACGATCTTTGCCGACAAATGCGCTTCGTGTCATGGCGACTTTGCCGAAGGGGTCGGGCGCTGGCCGGTGCTGGCCGGTGGCCACGGCACGCTGAAGAACCCGCGGCCGGTCAAGACCGTCGGTTCCTATTGGCCATATTTGTCGACCCTGTTCGACTTCATCGCGCGGGCCAAACCGTTCGGCGATGCCAAATCGCTGAAATCCGATGAGGTCTACGCCATCACGGCGTTCCTGCTGCACATGAACGATATCGTCGATGCCGACTTTGAGCTCACGAGGCAGAATTTCACATCGATCAGATTGCCGAACGAGGCCCAATTCACCGATGATCCGCGACCCGATACGCCGGGGCTGGACGAAGGCACACCTTGCATGAAAGACTGCAAGGTCAATGTTGAAATTACCATGCGGGCGCGAGCGCTCAATGTAACGCCTGCGGCGAGTGAATGATTGAGACACGCTGTATAAGCCTGGCCGGTGTGGCTATCTATCTTTTTCTTGGCACGCACGCCTGGGCCGGCGATAATGAGGGCGATGTTGCCTTCGGTGAATACCTGTCGAGCCAATGCGTCACCTGCCATCAGCTTTCCGGTGCCAGCAACGGCATACCGCCAATCGTTGGATGGGATACCACATCGTTCTATCAGGTAATGGATACCTATCGGCAAAAAGCCAGAGAAAACAAGGCCATGCAGACCATCGCAGCCGGTCTTTCAGACCATGATATAAAGTCACTGGCGGCTTACTTCGCGACCATTGAAACCACAGAGAATTGATCAGAATCAAGGCGCTGGCATCGGGTTCAGCCACAATCGCGCCGCACAAAAGATAGGGAGGAACGACAATGTCCATCAACAGACGTCATTTCAATGCAATCGCCGGTGCCGGCGCGCTTACCTGGGGCCTGTCAGCAAATGCGCCAGCTCTGTTTTCAGCCGGTAAGCCGAGGGTCGTTGTGATCGGCGGCGGTGCGGGCGGTGCAACCGCAGCGCGCTATATTGCAAAGGACTCCAAGGGGGCGCTCGATGTTGTCCTCATCGAGCCGAACCGGAAATACTACACGTGCTTCTTTTCCAATCTGTATCTGGGCGGCTTTCGCGATTATGAATCGATCGGCCACACCTATGAGCAGCTTGCCACCGCCCACGGCATCAATGTCGTGCATGACTGGGCCGAGGCGGTCGACCGCGACAAGAAACAGGTCAGGCTGGCCTCGGGTGCAAACGTTGCATATGACCGGCTGGTCGTCGCGCCGGGAATCGATCTGAAGTACGATTCCGTGCCTGGATACTCCGTAGCGGCATCGCAGAACATGCCGCATGCCTGGAAATCGGGCACCGAAGTGGCGCTGCTTAAGCACCAGGTCGAGAACATGAAACAGGGCGGCACTTTTGTCATGGTGCCGCCGCCCAACCCTTACCGCTGCCCGCCGGGACCTTATGAACGGATCTCGATGATCGCGCATGTCTTCAAGCAGAAGAACCCGAACGCGAAGATCGTCGTTCTCGATCCCAAGCCGAAGTTCTCCAAACAGGGCCTTTTCCAGGAAGGCTGGGAGCGTCATTACGGCGGCATGATTGAATGGATCAGTCCGGACATTCATGGCGGCATCAAAGGTGTCGATGCGGATGCCATGACGGTGACGACCGATTTCGATACCTTCAAGGCCGATGCTGCAAGCGTAATCCCGGCCCAGAGCGCCGGTGCCATTGCTGCCAAGGCCGGCCTGACCAACGACAGCGGCTGGTGCCCGATCAACCCGGCCACCATGCAATCGACCATCGATAAGAACATTCACGTCATCGGTGATGCCTCGATCGCCTCGGCGATGCCGAAATCCGGATTTTCCGCCAACAGCCAGGCCAAATCAGCGGCAATGGCGGTGCGCGCTGCGCTAACTGATGCGCAGGCATTCCCGGCCCGCTATGCCAACACCTGCTGGAGCCTGATCGCGACCAATGATGGTGTAAAGGTCGGTGCGACCTACAAGGCTGGAGAGGCCAAGATCGAGCCGACGAACAAGTTCATCTCCAAGACGGGAGAAAGCGATGATCTCAGAATGCAGACCTATGAGGAATCCGTCGGCTGGTACGACGGGATCAGCAAGGACATCTTTGGATAGGCTGTAAACAGGAGTGCGGACGATGATGGACAGACGCACATTTCACAAAGCCAGTGTTGGGGCGGCAGGCGTGGTCCTGCTGCCCTCGCTCGCTCGTGCCGCGGTTGAGACGAATGACGATGGGCTGCATATCCAGCCGTGGTTCATGGAAACGTTTCTCGACCTGCGCGAGGACCTCGGCGAGTTGGCGGCGGAAGGCAAGCGGTTCGCGGTGCTGTTTGAGCAGCGCGGCTGCCCCTACTGCCGCGAGATGCATGAGGTGAACCTGCAGAAGAAACAGATTGTCGACTATCTGACTGGCAATTTTGGCATTCTGCAGCTCAACCTGTGGGGTTCGCGCAAGGTGACTGACTTTGATGGCGAGGAACTGGAAGAGCGTGATCTTGCCCGCAAGTGGGCCGTCAACTTCACGCCGACCATCGTCTTTCTGGGCACCACGGTCGCCGAGGGCAAGTCGGGCAAGGAGGCAGAAGTTGCCCGCATGCCCGGCTATTTCAAGCCGTTCCATTTCATCTCGATGTTCGAATTCGTCAAGCAGGAGGCTTACGCCGAAAAGGGCTTTCAGCGCTATCTGCAGGACAAGTTCCATGAACTGGAAGCCAAGGGCGTCAAGCCTGATGTGTGGTAGCCGGGTATGATGCGGTTCATTCTGGGCTGCCTGCTGACAGCTGTTTTCAGCATTGCAGCGTTGGCCGAGTCACGCCAGATCGAGATTGAGATCGGCGGCAAGGTGGCGCTGGCCGATCTCACCGTGCCGGACGGCAAGACGCTGGCCGACGGCGTCCTGGTGTTGGCGCATGGCACGCTTGCGCACAAGGATATGGAGCTGATCGAAGCACTCCAGGGCCTGATGGCCGAGCGCGGGGTCGCCACACTTGCCCCCAGCCTGACGTTCGGTCTCGACCGCCGCACGGGCATGTATGATTGCGCCGTTCCGAGCGTGCATCGTCATGAGGACGCGGTGACTGAAATTGCCGCCTGGGTCGGCTGGCTGCGAGGCCAGGGCGCCAAGACAATCTCAATGTTTGGGCACAGCCGCGGCGGCAATCAGGCAGCAACATATTCGGCCGGGAACAAGGCGATTGGCAAGCTGGTGTTGCTGGCACCGGCCATGGGCCGGTCTGCAAACGAACATGCAGCCGGGTTCAAGCGCCGTTTCAAGACCGATCTTGCGCCGCTGATGGCCAAAGCCGATGAGCTGATCAAGGCCGGCAGGGGCGATGAACTGATCGACGTACCCGGGTTTATCTATTGCCCGGCCGGCAAGGCAAGCGCGGCCAGCCTGAAGTCTTACTATGGCGGCGCGCCTGAGCAGCTGACACTTTCACAACTGGGCAAGGTTGCCGCCCCGGTTCTGGTCATCGCCGGATCGGCCGATCAGGTGGTGCCCGATGTCCCGGCAAAGATCGGCAAGATTGCCGATGACGACAAGGTCACGCTGAAGATCATCGATGATGCCGGGCACATGTTCCTGGATTTTTATGCCGAAGATGCCGCTGACCTGATTGCCGATTTCCTCACCCAATAGGAGACCCGACCAGATGCGCCAACTGCTGATTGCCCTGTGCAGCCTCATTCTGCTCGCCATGCCTGCCGCTGCCAGCCAGTCGATACCCGACCAGTATCCGCAATCGCAGCTGTATTCGAAACCAGTCGAGGTCATCCCCCATGTCTGGTCGGCAATCGGGGCATCGGGCCCGCCGACCTATGAGAACACCGGGCATAACAACAACCTGTCGTTCATCGTCACCGGTGACGGCGTCATCGTGGTCAATGGCGGGGCTGCCTATGTGCTGGCCAAGGCGCTGCATGACGAGATCAAACGGATCACCGACCAGCCGGTCAAGCTGGTGATCAACGAGAGCGGCCAGGGCCATGCGATGCTCGGCAATTCATACTGGGCCGAGCAAGGTGTTGCGATCCTTGCCCATGAAGACGCGGCGGCTGAATTCAAGGAGCGCGGCTACGACATTCTCGACCGTATGAAAGGCTACAATCGCGACAAGGCCGAGGGCACCAAGGTGCAGGGGCCAACCGAGACCTTTACCGACAGGAAACTCATCGAATTGGGCAAATTCAAGATCGAGGTCCTGTGGATCGGGCCGGCGCATTCGCCCGGCGATATCTCGGTGTGGCTGCCGCAAGAAAAGCTGGTGATCGCCGGTGATATGGCGTTTCACGAACGCCTGCCGCCGGTCTTCGATGAAACCGACACTGCCGGATGGCTGGACAGCTGGGAAAAGTTCGAGGCCCTTGGCGCGCTTTATGTCATTCCCGGTCACGGTCACCCGACCAACATGGCCCAGGTTCGCCGCTACACGAAAGATTACCTGGTCTATCTGCGTGGCAAGATCCGGGAACTTCTCGACGACAACGGCAACCTTGAAGATTCATATGAGGTCGACCAGTCACCCTATGCGCACCTCGATACCTTCAAGGAACTGGCCAAGCGAAATGCCGGCCGTGTGTTCGAACAGATGGAATTTGAGTAAGGATTGCCGGAGTAACAGCGGTGAACCTTATTGTGTGGGAGTTTCCATCGACTCAAACCACCGCATCGAATGTCCTCCATAACAGCTCACTGAGGCGTGTCGCGCTCATTAAATTCTATTGCCCAAATCTTATGGCCTGTGGGACACTCCGGCAATTGCAGCATCAAACAGATGGATACCCGCATCATGCAGCAACCAGACAAAGCTGCCAGCCAGACCGGCAAGGGCGCCTTTGCCCGGCAGTGGCATCATCGTCCGCCGGTGCCGATCAAGGTTTCGCCGTTCTTTTCCTGGCCGGTCGATCCCTTGCGGATGATCCGCTGGATTGCCGAACGATGGGTCAACATCGCCGAAAATTCGGTCCTTGCCGTCATTGCCTATGTTTCGTGGCGCTGGGTCCAGCCCTCTCTTGAGGAAACCAAAACCTTTGCCATCGGCTGGGTTGCGGAAATCTACATTCGCAACCTGGTCCTGCTG
>JABDJG010000437.1 GCA_013002595.1 Hyphomicrobiales bacterium
CTTGTGCGTCTAACCTTGTGACATCCGCAAGATGACGGACGATGATGAACTGGCAATGAGGGAAGAGGCCGGCGATGGCCAGGCCTTCCGGGTGCTGCTTGAACGGCACTATGACCGCATCTACCGGCTGGCGTTCCGGTTCTTCGGCACCAGAGAGGATGCCGAGGACATTGCCCAGGATATCTGCCTGGCGCTGCCAAAAAAGCTCA
The DNA here is from genome assembly GCA_013002595.1 of Hyphomicrobiales bacterium. Taxonomy (GTDB): domain Bacteria; phylum Pseudomonadota; class Alphaproteobacteria; order Rhizobiales; family Aestuariivirgaceae; genus JABDJG01. The sequence continues at coordinate 210 of JABDJG010000437.1, forward strand.
AGACTTTTGCCGGCAAGGCGCGGTTTACGACCTGGATCTACCAGGTGGTGATCAATCAGTGCCGCGATCAGGTCCGCCGGCTGCAGAGCCGCCGGGCGCTGAACGAGGCCTACAGCGAGGTGAGTGAACTCACCCGGGCGGGAGATGAAGCAACCAGAGCGCAGGTTTCCTGGCTCTATGAGACGCTCGACAGCCTCAATCCGGATTTGCGCGAAACCGCCATACTGGTGCTGGGCGAGGATTTCACCCATGCCCAGGCCGGTGACATCTTAGGGATCAAGGAAGCGACCGTATCGTGGCGCATGCATGAGATACGCAAACAACTGAAAGTGCTGGCCACAGCCGGCGAGAGTGACGTCACATGACCAAGGACACCAGGGATCTGGACAAACTGAAAAAGGCTTTTGCAGCAGAAGGCCAGCCGCTGCCCGATGAAATGGCGCGCAAGGCGGCAATTTCGCGGGCCGTTGATGCTTTTGACGAAGAATTTGCCGGCGCTCCCCAAGGATCGCCCGAGGCAGGCCGTCTCATGAACACAGGCAACACTGTGTTCAACTCATTGTGGAGACGACTGATGACCCCGATTTCTCAAAACATGAAACCCCTCCTGCTTGGCGGTGTAAGCCTGGCGGTGCTGAGCGTTGCTGTGCTCAATACGCAGTTCATCAACGACAATCCCGATTTGCTCAAGTCGCCCGAGCCGGCAACGGCGATGAAGCAGGTGCCAGCGGTCGAAGCGACCAAGCCGGCTGAGATCGCCGAGGCGCTGGGCTTTGAAAACAAGCCTGAAAAGAACGCCGGCAAGGGCCAGTTCCGGCTGAATGATGCCGATGGCAACCGTGCAGCTGGGCCCAAACGCGATGATGCCGCGCAGTTGCAGGCGGTTGTCGGTGGTGAGCAAGGTGCCGGTTTGGCCAGCTCGGACCGCAAGGAAGTGGATTCGACCACAAAGACCGACAATCGCGTGGTTGTCGGCAACAAGGACCCGAGCTCGCAAGAGGAGGGGCAGAGCCGGACATCTTCTGCGGGCGCTGTGAGCGAGAGCCTGAACGGGCAACGCAGCCAGGTTGGAGATGATGCAGTGGTTATGCAGTCAAACGAGCCTGCAGCGGCGGGCCGTGTCAAGGGAACGTCGTCTGCGGGCGTTGCGGGCAAACTGGAAAAGTCCAAAAGAAGGCGTGCCGTCAAAGATGGCACGGCGAAAGCGAATGGTGATTTTCTCATGCAGTTTCACTCGGCTGTTCCGTCAACGAAGGCTCCGGCACGGGTGGCGCGCGAGTCCTTCAAAAACTCGGATTCTTCTGGAGCATTCAGTCAATCCGAAACAGTTTCACGTCTGAAGTCTGAGAAGAAGAAGCGGCGGCTGGCGCACAAAGTCCTGCCCGCTCCGCCTGCGTCTGGTATCGTTGCCGAGCAGGAGGGGTACTATCGCAATCACAAACCCGCCGATATCCAGCCCAAGCCGACCTATCAGGACGAGGGCCGCGACAAGTTCGAAGAAACGGTGCCTAACCCGGTCAAGGTGACGCGCGAGGAGCCGCTGTCGACGTTTTCGATCGATGTCGATACTGCGTCCTATTCGTTCATGCGCGCCTCTCTCAACCGCCATGCGTTGCCGCAAAGAAATGCGGTCCGGGTCGAGGAGCTGATCAACTACTTCCCCTATGACTACAAGGCGCCCGAGACCCGGGAGACGCCGTTCAGCACCCATGTTTCGGTGATGCCGACACCGTGGAACACCAACACCAAGCTGATGCATATCGGCATCAAGGGTTACGAGTTGCCCAAGGGCGACAAGCCAAGGTCCAACCTGGTGTTCCTTTTGGATGTATCCGGTTCGATGAACGCACCGAACAAGCTGCCGCTGTTGCGCAATTCGTTCAAGCTGCTGTTGTCGTCGCTGCACCCGGACGACACGGTTGCGATCGTCACCTACGCGGGCCGGGCCGGCACGGTGCTCGAGCCGACAAAGGTGCGCAATCTTGGCAAGATCTACCATGCGCTTGACCGGCTGCGCTCGGGTGGCTCGACGGCCGGTGCCGCCGGCATCCGGCAGGCCTATCAGCTTGCCGAGCGCAATTTCGACAAGGACGGCGTCAACCGGGTGATCCTGGCAACCGATGGCGATTTCAATGTCGGTATTTCCGACAAGGGTCAGCTCAAGAGCTATATCGAGGAAAAGCGCAAGACCGGCGTCTCGCTGTCGGTGCTGGGTTTTGGCATGGGCAACTACAATGATGCCCTGATGCAGACACTGGCCCAGAACGGCAACGGCAATGCATCCTATATCGACAACCTGTCGGAAGCCCAGAAGGTGCTGGTCGAAGAAGCCGGTTCAACCCTGTTCACGATCGCCAAGGATGTGAAGATCCAGATCGAGTTCAACCCGCAGCGGGTCTCCGAATACCGCCTGATCGGCTACGAGACCCGGTTGTTGAAGCGCGAGGATTTCAATAATGACAAGATCGATGCCGGTGAGATCGGCGCCGGTCACACGGTGACGGCGATCTATGAGATCACCCCGGCAGGGTCTGAGAACCGCCTGGTCGATGATCTGCGCTATCAGCCCAAGAAACAGGCAGCGGCCGAACCGGTATCGCAGTCGGACGAATATGCGCTGCTGAAATTGCGCTACAAGTTGCCTGACAGCGATACCAGCACCAAGATCGAGTTCGCGGTCACACCGTCCGTCGAGGTCGACGGCATCGCCAATGCGCCGCAGGAAACGCGGTTTGCAACGGCGGTTGCCGGCTTTGGCCAGCTGCTGCGCGGTGGCCGGTTTACCGGCAACTACCGCTACGATGATGTCATCAGGCTCGCGCTCAGCGCGCGCGGCGAGGATGAGTTCGGCTATCGCGCCGAGTTCATCAAGCTGGTGCGGCTGGCAAAACTGGCCAGCGGCGAGGTGCGCTACAAGAACTAACCTGTTCAATATTGCGAAATAACAGCCGGCGGGCATATTGCATGCCCGCCGGTTGTGCTTTTATGTACCTCTCATTAAACGACAAAATCAAAAGCACTGAGATAGGGGATCATATGGCAACGGCTGACCAGCTTGGCATCCTGCGCGAACTTACAACCGCAACAATCACCACCATCCTGCTGAAGAAAGGCATCCGCAACACCTGGATGCGCGGACCGATGCCGTTTGCAGATGGCCAGGAGCGGGTCGCCGGCGAAGCGTTCACGCTGCGTTTTGTGCCGATGCGCGAGGATCTGGCGACGCCGGAAAGCTGGACGAGCCCGATCTCGACCCGGCACGCAATTGAAGATATGCCGGAGGGCGCCATTACCGTGGTCGATGCCATGGGCTTTACCGATGCCGGCATCTTTGGCGATATTCTGCTGGCGCGGATGAAAAAGCGCGGCGTCCAGGCGCTGATTACCGACGGTGTGATGCGCGATGCGGCAGGTGTCCTCGATGTCGGCCTGCCGGTGTGGTGTTCCGGCATTGCAGCACCGCCGTCGATCGCCGGGCTGACGTTTGTTGGCTGGCAGGAAACGATTGCCTGCGGCGGCGTGGCGGTCATTCCCGGCGATGTCGTCGTTGCCGATGGCGATGGCGCTGTCGTGATCCCGGCAGCGTTGCTTGACGATGTCGTCAAACTGGGTCCGGAGCAGGAACAACTGGAGGGCTGGCTGGTCAGCGAGGTCGAGGGCGGCGCCAAACTGCCCGGGCTTTATCCGCCGAACGATGAAACCAAGGCGCGCTATGCGGCCTGGTGCAAACAGAAAGGTTAGGCAGATGCCGCAAAACATCACAACAGGTATCAAGGCGCTTGGTGAGCAGGCGCGCAATCACATCCAGGAGCTTGAGGTTGATGAGGCCCTCAAGATGCATGAGAGCGGCGAAGGGCTGATCGTCGACATTCGCGATATCCGTGAACTATGGCGCGAGGGGCGTATCCCGGGCGCCTTTCATGCGCCGCGTGGCATGCTTGAGTTCTGGATCGATCCGGAAAGCCCCTATCACAAGGACGTCTTTGCCGAGGACAGGGCGTATATCTTCACGTGCGCCGGCGGCTTGCGTTCGGTCTTTGCCACCCATGTTGCCCAGACCATGGGGCTGAAGCCGGTCTATAATCTGATTGGCGGTTTTAGCGCCTGGAAGAAGGCCGAGGCGCCAATCGAGCCGCATCCAGGAGCACCGGAGAAAAAGTAGCTGGGATGAACTGCAAGCCTATCAGTTTCTTAAATTTACTACCTCCCTCGGGTCAAGCCCGAGGGAAGCAGTTAGAGAGGTTGTCCTTCATCCGTCATCCCGGCCTTGAGCCGGGATCCAGGAACTGGCTCAAGGCCGCGATGACGGGGGTTGCAGTTGTTTTGAGCTTGCTCGTCATTCCTCCCCACGCGGCTTGTGCCGCCAGCCACATTGAGTTGCGCGACAACTTTGAGGCCGCCTCGCTGGACCTAAGTCGCTGGTCGCTCAAGCGGATGAAGCAGAAGCGGCACTGGATCGATGCCAATGTCTATCGGAATGGCAAAGGCGCGCTGGCAATACGCGTACAGGGCAATGATTTGGATTTGGCGTGCCGGTGCCAGCAGAACGAGGTTCGCGAAGCCGCCGACAGGCGGCTGAAGTTCGGCGAGGACGCCTGGTATGCATTTTCGTTCATGATCAGCGGCAAGGCGGCTCCGGCCGGCAAACAGCGCTGGGTCATCGGCGGCTGGAAGCAGGAAACCAATGGCAGCGCCTTCATGGCACAGCGTTATGACCACGGCGTGTTCCATATTACGTTGGAGAGCGGCGATACGCGGGTCTTGCTGGCCTCGGCGCGCCAGGATGCCAAGGGGTTCCTGGATCTGCTCAAATCGGGTTCGCAAGAAGGTTTCGGGTTTGTTGGCGACACCAAACGCTATCAGGGCGCCAGTGACCTGAAGATCGAATATGGCGCGGATCCGGTGCTGCCGGACCCGGGGGGCGACTGGGTCGACATGATGTACCGCGTGCGCGGCGGCCTTGCCGGCGATGGACTGGTTGAGGTCTATGCCAACGGCAAATTGGTGGTCCGCGCCACCGGCACGGTCGGCGTGCGGCAGGTTGGCGGCCCGACCCAGTATTTTAAGATGGGCCACAACCGGGCGCCGATGCCCGGCGCCGCAACCCTTTACATGGACAATTTCCGCCGCGGCGCGACCCGCGATGCAGTAGAATTCCGAGCCGTTCAATAGGGAGAAACGAATTGGCGAAACCGCATCTGATCATCGGTAACAAGAACTACTCGTCCTGGTCATTTCGGCCCTGGCTGGCGATGGCGGAGGGCGGTATCGACTTTGATGAAACGGTATCGCCGTTCGATGAACCCAATCACAACAAGCACTTCTTTGAGTTTTCCCCGGTGGGCCGGGTGCCGGTTTTGCAGCACGATGGGCTGCTTCTGTGGGAGAGCCTTGCCATCATGGAGTATCTGGCGGACGCGTTTCCCGATGCCGGGCTGTGGCCCGATGATATCGGTGAACGGGCCAAAGCGCGGGTGATTGCCCATGAAATGCATGCCGGGTTTACTTCCTTGCGCGGCAGTTGCCCGATGAACATGCGCCGGCCAGTGGCGGCGCTGGAGGTCGACGAGGGGGTCCACAAGGATGTTCGCCGGATCACCGACATTTGGTGCGAGGCGCTCGATGCCTCTGGCGGCCCGTTCCTTTTTGGCCGCTTTACAAATGCCGATGCCATGTACGCGCCGGTGGTAAACCGGCTCAATGTCTATGATTTAACGGATGACAGCGGCGCCCGGTCCTATATGAACACAATGATGGGGCTTGCGACCTGGAAGTCGTGGGAGACCGAAGGCCGCAACGAGCCGTGGATCGTTGAGGAAGACGAGGCATAAGGGTGGCGGTATTCGAAAGCGCAATTGCGACGTCCAGTGACGACTTCAAGGCCAATGCGGCGGTGATGCGCGGGTTGGTCGATGAGTTGCACGAGACACGGGCCAGGGTGGCGCTCGGCGGGCCGGAAAAGTCGCGCGACCGGCATCTGTCGCGCGGCAAGCTGTTGCCGCGTGACCGGGTCGGCCAGCTGTGCGATCCGGGCACGCCGTTTCTCGAACTTTCGCCGATGGCAGCCTATGGCATGTATGGCGATGACATCCATGCCGCCGGGGTGATTACCGGCATTGGCCAGGTCAGCGGCACCGAGTGCGTGATCGTGTGCAATGATGCAACGATCAAGGGCGGCACCTACTATCCGATGACCGTCAAGAAGCACCTGCGGGCCCAGGAAGTTGCGCGCGAGAACCATTTGCCGTGCATCTATCTGGTCGATTCCGGTGGTGCCAACCTGCCGAACCACACCGAGGTTTTCCCGGACAAGGAGCATTTCGGGCGGATCTTTTACAATCAGGCGACGTTATCCTCGCTCGGCATCCCGCAGATTGCCTGCGTCATGGGCTCGTGCACGGCGGGCGGGGCCTATGTGCCGGCAATGTCCGATGAAACGGTAATCGTGCGCAAACAGGGTACGATCTTTCTGGCCGGGCCGCCGCTCGTCAAGGCTGCAACCGGCGAAGTGGTCACAGCAGAAGATCTCGGCGGCGCCGATGTGCACACGCGCATCTCGGGCGTGGCCGATCATTATGCGGTCGATGATGCCCATGCGCTGTCGATCGTGCGCAACATCATGGCCGGGCTCAATCGGTGCAAATCGCCCAGCATCGTGCTCAATGACCCGGTTAAGCCGAAATATGATGCCGAGGAAATCGGCGGCATCCTGCCGGACAGTTTTGCCAAATCCTATGATGTGCGCGAAGTGATTGCCCGGCTTGTCGATGCATCCGAGTTCGATGAGTTCAAGAAATTGTTCGGCACGACGCTGGTGACCGGCTTTGCCCGGATCTGGGGCATCCCGGTCGCCATTCTTGCCAACAACGGCATCCTTTATTCGGAATCAGCGCAAAAGGGTGCGCATTTCATCGAACTTGCCTGCCAGCGCAAGATCCCGCTGTTGTTCCTGCAGAACATCTCCGGCTTCATGGTTGGCCAGAAGTACGAGGCAGCCGGCATCGCCCGCGACGGCGCCAAACTGGTGACGGCGGTCGCATGCGCCAACGTACCAAAGATCACCGTGATCATCGGCGGCTCGTTCGGGGCCGGCAATTACGCAATGTGCGGGCGCGCCTACGGTGCGCGCATGCTGTGGATGTGGCCCAACGCCCGTATTTCGGTCATGGGGGGGGAACAGGCGGCAATGGTGCTCGCGCAGGTACGAAAAGACGGTGTGGAGGCCAAGGGAGAAATGTGGCCCGCGGAAGAGGAACGGAAATTCAAACGAACCATCCG
>JABDJG010000443.1 GCA_013002595.1 Hyphomicrobiales bacterium
GTCATCGCCCCCCAATTTCAGTTGCCCTGAGTTGCCAAGGGACAAATTGCCCCTGCGAATTCGGTGCAAAAGGGGCTGTCCTGACGGTGTGACTCGTCTATAAGCATGCCAACAATTGGGGATATGCATGATACCGTTCGGAGGACTCACCGGCCGGTCACTTCAAGGAGGTTTCTATGACACTTCGCGTGGCAATCAATGGATTTGGCCGGATCGGCCGGAACGTAATGCGGGCGATCGCGGAATCGGGCCGCACGGACATTCAGGTGGTCGGAATCAACGATCTCGGGCCGGTTGAGACCAACGCGCATCTGCTGCGCTTTGATTCCGTGCACGGCCGGTTTCCCGGCGAGGTCAAGGTCGATGGCGATACGATCGATATCGGCAACGGACCTGCCAAAGTAACCGCGATCCGTGATCCTAAGGAATTGCCGTGGGGCGAGCTCGATGTAGATGTGGCAATGGAATGCACCGGCATCTTTACCGCCCGTGACAAAGCGGCGATGCATCTGGAAGCCGGCGCCAAACGGGTGCTGGTGTCTGCGCCTGCCTCCGGTGCCGACCTGACGGTGGTCTACGGCGTCAACCATGACAAGCTTACGGCCGAACACGAAGTGGTCTCCAATGCTTCATGCACGACCAACTGCCTTGCGCCGGTCGCCAAGGTGATCAACGATTCGATCGGCATCGACAAGGCTTTCATGACGACGATCCATGCGTTCACCGGCGACCAGCCGACACTTGATACCATGCACTCGGACCTCTACCGCGCGCGGGCGGCCAGCATGTCGATGATCCCGACCTCGACCGGCGCTGCCAAGGCCGTCGGGCTGGTGCTGCCGGAGTTGAACGGCAAGCTGGACGGCGTGGCCATCCGCGTGCCGACGCCGAATGTCTCGGTGGTTGACCTCAAGGTGGTGACCAGCAGGGCGACGACGGTCGATGAAGTCAACGAAGCGATGAAGAGTGCGGCCGCTCAGGAGCTCAAAGGCATCCTCAACACGACCGATTTGCCGAATGTGTCGATCGACTTCAATCACGACAGCCATTCCTCGACCTTCGCGCTCGATCAGACCAAGGTGATGGACGGCAACCTGGTGCGCATCCTGTCCTGGTACGACAACGAATGGGGCTTTTCGAACCGGATGTCGGACACGGCGATTGCCATGGGCAAACTGTTGTAGCCGATGCCCTCACCGATCAAGATCGCACCTTCAATACTGTCAGCGGACTTTGCCCGGCTCGGTGATGAAGTTCGGGCGATTGACGAGCAGGGCTGCGACTGGGTCCATGTCGATGTGATGGACGGACATTTTGTGCCCAACATCACATTTGGTCCCCTGGTGGTGGAAGCCATCCGGCCGATCACCAAAAAGGCGCTCGATGTTCATTTGATGATCGCGCCGGCCGATCCCTACATTGAGGCATTCGCCAAGGCAGGATCGGACATCATCACGGTACATGCCGAGGCCGGACCGCATCTTCATCGCTCGTTGCAGCACATCCGCTCGCTTGGGAAAAAAGCCGGCGTGTCGCTCAATCCATCGACGCCGGAAAGTGTCGTTGAGTATGTCATCAACGATGTCGATCTGATCCTGGTGATGACGGTCAATCCGGGCTTTGGCGGCCAGGCCTTCATCGGCGAGATGGCGCAAAAGATTGCCAACCTGAAAAAGATGATTGGCGATCGGGCCATTCATCTGGAAGTCGATGGCGGCGTCAGTCCGGATACCGCCGGCATTGTTGCCGCCGCAGGGGCCGATGTGCTGGTCGCCGGCTCTGCCGTCTATAAAGGCGATACGCCAGAGGACTACGGGCGCAATATGGCCGCGATCCGGGCGGCGGCCGAAGCAGCGCTTTAGCAGCCTCTTTTCATGCCGCGGGCGCGGGCACAAACTGTTGTTTGTTCACCTTTTGGTCTTTTATTGTGCCCGAATCGGGGTAAACTGTTCGAATGGACTTTTCTCAAATTGCCATTCGTGCCGGGACGCAGGCATTTACCTGGGCTGAAGTGCTGGGTGCTGCGGGCGGGCTGGTGCTCGCCCTTTTGGTGCTGATCGCAATTCTTGCCTGGCGGGCCGGGCGGACACGGCGCGATGAGGCGATGGAAGCGGTTCGCCGCGCCGGTGAACTGGAAGTGCGCCTGGCGGAGATGGGCGGGCAATTACGCCAGTTTGCCGAAGCAACGTCGGTCCGCGATGCGCATATGACCCGCACCCTCGATGAACGGCTGGACAGTGTTGGCCGCCGGCTTGGCCATGGCCTGACCGAAACCACCGAGAAAACCGACAAATCGCTGCGCCAGTTGCATGAACGCCTGGCGGTGATCGATACGGCGCAGGCCAATATCACTGCGCTGTCGGCGGAAATGATCAGCCTGAAGGACATCCTGTCCAACAAACAGGCCCGCGGCGCCTTCGGGCAGGGCCGGATGGAGGCGATCATCCGCGACGGGCTGCATTCTGCGGCATATGAGTTTCAGGCAACGCTGTCCAACAAGACCCGTCCCGATTGCCTGATAAAGTTGCCGGAAAGCGAGTTGCGGGTGGTCGTCGATGCCAAGTTCCCGCTTGAAGCCTTCAACGCACATAAGTCGGCTGAGACCGAGGATGCGCTCAAGCAGGCCGAACAGCGGCTACGGCGCGACGTGCAGCATCACATCAAGGAGATTTCACAAAAGTATCTGATTGCCGGGGAAACACACGAGACGGCAATCATGTTCGTGCCGTCGGAATCAATCTACGCCGATCTTCATGAACATTTCGAAGACGTCATCCAGAAGGCGCACCGAGCGCATGTGGTGATCGCCTCGCCGAATATCCTGATGCTTCTGGTGCAGACCATGCAGGCGATCTTCAAGGATGCGCGGATGCGCGAACAGGCCGGGCTCATTCAAACCGAAGTTGTCAGATTACTGGACGACGTCGAGCGGATGCGCACCCGCATGATCGATCTGCGCCGGCACTTCGAGCTTGCCAACAAGGACATCGAAAAACTGGAAACGTCGTCGGACAAGATCGTCAACCGCGGCAACAAGATCGAACAGCTGGATCTGGCAGAGCCGGCAGAACAACTGGCCGACATTGAGCAACCAAAGCCGAAACTGGTCGCCGGGGAATAAAAAAAATGCGCCAACCGCAAGGGCACGCGGCCAGCGCATCTAGTCGCGGGGGTAAACCTGTTATTTAGCGATATAGATTGCCTTCAAAAGCTGGTTCTTGATTTCTTCGAAGGACGACACAAGCTCGGCACCGTCATCAGCGATGAAAAAGAACCTTTCCGGGTCGCTTGAGCAATTGCGCAGCCGATCTTGTGTGACCTGATCCTGCACATCGAACCCGACAGTCACAAAAGTGACGTTCCTGGCTTTGGCGTACGCGCAAAGCTGTTCAAGATTGTTATCGCCATAGGCCAAGGTGCGTGAGCCGTCTGGAGACAGCGAAGGCGCGAACTGCCGGCCATCCGTCAGCAACACAACAAATTTCATGGTCGCATCATCTTCATGGTCCGCCACATCGCCGGATTGTCCATTGGCCGCAACTTGTTGCAATACGACAGCGCCGCGATCTTGACTGATCGGATGGACCGCCGGCGACTTGGGTTCTTGCATCGAGAACTGAATGAGACCAAACTTGACCCGATCGTTGGTGCCCTGCGCCGTCATGTCATCGACCATCTGAATGGCCACATTGCGCACGGCCTTGTGCCCATGCTGGGTTTTCTCAAGTTCGTTCATCGGGCCCGAATAATCGAGCACCAGGGCGATTTCGGCCTTCTTTCTTTGACGCAGATTGACCGTCACCGATGTGCCAATGTTCATGGTGTCGATGCCGGCCACCCGCAAATAGGATGTCGCATAATCGGTATCGACTGACATGGATACCGTATCGCCGGTGATCGAGACGGTCGGTGTGATGTTGAACTTGCGTCGAGGGTCAATATTGACTGCAAAGGTCTGGCGGGCGATTTCCTCGCGCTCGGCATCTGGCAGATTACTGCTTGATGCAGCCGCCAAGGTGCCGGCGTCCAAAGCCCGTTGGAGTTCGGCCCTGGCATCGTTTGAACGGATCAGATCGACAGCAGCGCCGATGCCCATGGTTACCGGAACGGCCATCACGCCGAATATGATGGCGGCTGAACCGGCAGTCTCCCGCCAAAACCGTCTGGCTTGCTGCTTGAGAGTTGATGTATGCCGCATACCTTGCCTCCTTGGTCGCTTGCCCGTCAGGGAATGTGTCAGACTGAGACACTGTCACCGGGTATGTCAGGCGCGGTGCAACCTTCGGTCCAAGCGGCTGCGTCAAACGGCGTCCAAGGTGCAGATTCAGCAGTATTTTTGCCGCCACAGTGGGTCTAAGCCCTTGGAGTCCATAAGCTTTTGACGGTGGCACCCCCACTCAACGTCCGGCGCGGTAATTCTTAAGTTACTGTTACCGAATCGTTAAGATCGCCAGCAGGGCGCTTTGGAATGGTCCGCATCAGGTACAGCGTGAGCACAATGGCCGGTACGCCGAGGGCAGCGGCGACCCCGAAAAAGGTGAAATAGCCGTAGCCGTCGACAACAATGCCGGAAAAGCCGCCGATGAACTTGCCCATCAAGGTAAACAAGGAGCTGAAAATGGCGTACTGCGAGGCCGAGAACGTCCTGTTCGTCAGGCTTGAGGCATAGGCGATGAGGGCTGCCCCGGCCAAACCGCCGCTGAAATTGTCGGCGGCGATGGTGATGGCCAAAGCATTGATGTCGGGACCAACGGTCGCCAACCAGGCAAACAGCAGGTTGGTTGCCGCCACGAGACAGGCGCCGAGCAACAGCGGGCCACCGATGCCGCGGCGGGTGATCAACAGGCCACCGGCGTAACCGCCGAGGATGGTCATGATCAGCCCGAAGACCTTTGTCACGCTGGCGATGTCCTTTTCGTTGAACCCCAGATCGATGTAGAACGGGTTGGCCATGATGCCGAGCATGATGTCGCTGAAGCGGTATGTGGCGATGAAGGCAAGAATGACGATCGACAACCAGCCGAGGCGCTGGAAGAAGTCGGCAAACGGAAGGATGATTGAGGGGTAGGTCCAGCCAACGACGCTTTGTGCGTTGCCGCTGCGTGCCATGAAACCGAGTGCCGCCAGACCCGCAGCCAGCACCAGTACGCCGACGAAGATACCGTGCGTGAGACTGTTCAGCGGTCTGACCAGTTCGGTGTAAGGCAACACAAGCACGATGCCAGCGACCGTGGCGAACAAAGTTGCGATACCAAAGATGTTGTAGGCGACCTTGCGCCGTTCGCTTTCACCGAGGTTCTTGTCAAGCTCCGGCGCCGGGGCATGCTCGGGCTCGGTGATGTAGAAGGTTGTTGCAACACCGATGGCCATACAGACCGCCATGGCCTGGTAAGCCGCGGGCCACGAGACGCTGCCGGCAATATACAGCGCGCCGGCGCCGGCCACGATCATGCCGAGGCGGTAGCCGAGAATGTAATTGGCCGCCATGGCTCCCTGCAGATCGTCGGGTGCGGATTCGATGCGGTAGGCATCGATGACGATGTCCTGCGTCGCCGAAGAAAACGCAATGAGCAATGCAATCAGCGCCACGGAGACAAGATCGCTGGCCGGATCGGAGAACGAAATGGCGATGAGGCCGCAGATGATCCCTGCCTGGCCGACAAGCATCCAGCTGCGGCGCTTACCGAGAACCTTGGTCAGAACGGGCAGAGACAGCCGATCGATGACCGGCGCCCAGATGAATTTCAGCGAGTAGGTAATGCCAACCCAGCTGAAAAACCCGATACCCGTCTTGCTGACGCCGAGCTTGGCAAGCCATGCGGACAGTGTTCCGAACACCAAGAGGAGCGGCAGGCCGGCCGAAAAGCCGAGGAACAGCATCACGACGACGCGCGGCTTCAGGTAGACCTGTAGTGCGGCCAACCAGTCGACAAGCTTGCCGGCCGGACCTGCGGGTGGAGAATTGTCAGCTGACGTCATGCTTTGCTTGCACGTGGGCGACTCAGGATACGCTACCCTGACCACCTAAATGAAATTTGTCCAGCGTCCTCCTACCGCTCGCCGCGGGGGGAGAGGGAATTTCGCCTCAAAACGGCCGACGGGACTTCATGGCGGCAATGAGTGTGCCCTCATCGAGATAATCGAGCTCGCCGCCGACCGGGACGCCATGCGCCAGACGCGAGACCGAGACGTTACAATCTTTCAGGCGCTCGGTGATGTAGTGGGCGGTGGTGTGGCCGTCGACGGTCGCGTTGACGGCAAGAACAATTTCTTTGACTTCGCCAGATGCGGCCCGCTCAATGAGCTTTGATATGTTGAGATCTTCCGGGCGGATGCCCTCGATTGCAGACAAGGTGCCGCCAATGACGTGGTACAGACCGTTCAGTGCAGCTGACCGCTCTAGCGCCCACAGATCGCCAACCTCCTCGACCACACAGATGATTGACGGGTCACGGCGCGGATCCTTGCATAATGTGCATGGATCCGTGGTATCGACATTGCCGCACGCCGAACAGATCGTGACGTTCTCGTGGGCCGCGGCCAGCGCCGTTGCCAGCGGGGCGAGAAGCTTTTCGCGATTCTTGATCAGATGTAACGCTGCGCGGCGGGCCGAACGCGGCCCCAGACCCGGCAGGCGGGCCAGAAGCTGGATGAGACGCTCTATTTCACTGCCGCTCGAATTCTGAGTCATATTTGTCTCAGAACGGCATCTTGAAGCCGGGCGGCATCGGCAGGCCACCGGTCACGTCTTTCATGTTGTCGGCAACCAGGCCTTCGACCTTTGCCCGGGCATCGGCATGTGCGGCCAGGATCAGGTCCTCGACAATTTCCTTTTCGTCCGGCTTCATCAGGCTGTCATCGATCGCCATCGAGATCATCGTGCCCTTACCGTTCAGCGTCACGGTGACGAGACCGCCGCCGGCCGTGCCGGTGACGTGAGCTTCTTCCAGTTTTGCCTGGGCGTCCTGCATGCGTTCCTGCATGTCCTGGACCTGCTTCATCATTTTGCCGAGGTCTTTCATCATCGCCTCATTGTTTGTGTGTTGAAATCAATTGTCGTCAAGCGGCGGCTCAATTTCCAAATCGGCGACCGGCACAAGTTCATCATCTCCGCCGACATCGATAATCTCAGCGCCGGGAAATGTGTCCAGAACGGTGCGTACATCGGGATGTTCACGAGCCTTGGCAAACAGGCTGTCGCGCTGCTGGCGGCGTTGCTGGTCAAGCGGCGCTTCGCCGGCTTCCTGGGACAGTGATATGATCCAGCGCATACCGGTCCAGGCTTCAAGTTTGCGGCCCAGTTCTCCAGGAAGGCCACGCGGAGCACTTGCCTCCAACGCGATTTCCAACTGGCCGGGCGCGACCTTGACCGGGCGAACATGGCGCTCAAGTTCGGTCTTGAGTTTGATATCGCGGCGCTGGCCGACAAAATCAACCAGTTGCTGGAACGTTGACAGCTGAACCGGGGCCGGTGTGCCCACGCCTTCCTTTTCGCCGGAATGGTCTTGTGCTTTTTCCGCCAGCGCGGTGTGCATGGTCGGCGGCATATGAACGACATCGCCCGGCGGCGGTGCAGCTGGCGCCGGCGCAGCGGAGACGGCGGATACCGGGCCGGCCTGCGGCGACGGTTGGCGCGGTTGCTCGCGGGCCGTGCGGACAAGATCTGCAGCGCTCGGCAATTCAGCGGCATAGGCGAGCCGGATCAATACCATTTCAGCAGCCATCAGCGGATCGGCGCTTTGGGCGACTTCCTGGAGGCCCTTCAACAGCAGCTGCCAGGCTCTGGTGAGATGGGACATGGCCAGCTCATCGGCAAACGCCTTGCCGCGTTCACGTTCCGTCTGGGTACGGCTGCCTGCCTCATCGGCATCGGGGATGATCTTCAGGCGGGTTACCCAATGTACGAATGCGGCCAGATCGGTAAGGATGGTGACCGGATCGCCGCCGGCTTCATACTGGGTTTCAAGTTCCTTTATGGCGGCGGCGGCATCGGCCTTCATTACGGCCTGGAACAAATCGATGATCTTGGCGCGGTCGATAAGACCGAGCATGGATTGCACATCGGTTGCCCTGACCTCCTTGCCACCGTAGGAGATGGCCTGATCGAGCAGGGACAGCCCGTCGCGGACCGAGCCTTCGGCGGCGCGGGAAATCATCAAGAGTGCCTCATCATCGGCGGTTGCGCCTTCAGACTTGCACACGCCGGCAAAATGTTCGACCAGCGTCGGGATATCCATACGGCGCAGATCGAAGCGCTGACACCTCGACAGGACAGTTACAGGGACTTTACGGATCTCGGTGGTGGCGAAGATGAATTTTACATGTTCCGGCGGCTCTTCAAGGGTCTTCAAGAGCGCATTGAAGGCCTGCTTGGAGAGCATATGCACTTCATCGATGATGTAGACTTTATAACGCGCCGAGGCCGGCTTATAGCGCACACTGTCGATGATTTCGCGAACATCGTCGATGCCGGTCTTGGAGGCGGCATCCATCTCGATAACATCGATATGGTGCGATTCAAGGATGGCCTCACAATGTTCACCGTATTCGGGCAATTCGACGGTCGGCTTGTCAGAGCCGGTATAGTTGAGCGCGCGCGCAATCAGGCGGGCAGTCGTTGTCTTGCCGATACCGCGCACCCCAGTGAGCATGTAGGCCTGGGCAATGCGGCCAGCTTCAAAGGCGTTGGTCAGGGTGCGCACCATGGCATCCTGGCCGATCAGGTCTTCGAAGCGCTGCGGGCGGTATTTGCGGGCAAGAACGCGATAGCCCTCGGCCCCTTGCGATGAAGGGCTCTTGGCTGCCTCTGGTTGAGGATCGTTCAAACTGCCTCCCACCTGTCACAACCCTGCTGCCGGGCCTGGCTCGATCAGCGGTGCCGGTGATATTGTTATCAGCAGAGTGGGAGGCTGGACGGGCAACCCGTGCCTGACTCGTTGGGGCTGCTACCTTCCGGTCCTGACCCGGTTGGCGAGCGGCGCGTCCGCCGCCAACCTCCCTGACGCACTATATCAGACTTTGCCGCGTTGGATGCAAGCCTTACAGCAGGTTGGACGCTTAAAAAAAACCACCACTCAATCGCCATTGGCCAGGCCAGTCAGCCGTGCTAACCAGCTTGTTGCTTCACCAATCAGCACAGGAACAGCCATGCCGGATGGCAAGACACTCGGGTTTGCCTTTGCCAAACTTGACCGCAAGGCGGTCGAAAGGGTCGATCCGTCGTGGGTGGATCAGCAGCGTGCGGACCCGGCCAGCCGTTTTGTTTGCTTTTGCGGTGATCGGCCGGTGATCGATGTTTCGGCATCTGACCTGCAAGTTGCCCGCTTTACCAGGCAACAGGCGGCCAACCTGGGATGTGACGGAGAACCGGTGCTGCTCGGCGCCGAAGAAACCGGTGACACCCTGTTTGCGCTGCAGACGCGCGAAGACGATATATCAACGACGCTCAATGAGGCTCACAAGCTGATTGATCTGAGAAGCCTTGCCACGCAGGGTTCACTACCGCCGCATGAGCTGGGCATTCTTGCCCAGGCGCGCTCGCTCTTGCACTGGCATGAGCGGCACGGGTTTTGCGCTGTGTGTGGAGCGCCAACACAGATGGCCGAGGCCGGCTACCGCCGTCACTGCGATGCGTGCAACGGCGATCATTTTCCACGCACAGATCCGGTCGTGATCATCGTGATCATCAAGGAGGGCCGGTGCCTGCTGGGCCGCAGCCCGAATTTCATCGAAGGCATGTATTCAGCCCTGGCCGGTTTCATGGAACCAGGAGAGACGATGGAAGATGCGGCGCGGCGCGAGGTGTTCGAGGAAGCCGGTATCCGGGTCGGCAAGGTCGATTATCTATTGTCGCAACCCTGGCCGTTTCCCTCTTCGCTGATGATCGGCCTTATCGGTGAAGCCCTCAACGACGACATCGTGATGGATGCACAAGAGCTTGAAGATGTTCGCTGGTTCGAGCTTGCCGAGCTGAAACAGATGTTGTCAGGCGATCATACAGACGGTTTGAAGATGCCGATGCAGATGGCGATTGCCCATCATCTGGTGCTGGAAGCGATCAGAAGGCTGAGTTAGAGCTACTCTATCAATCCTGCTGCGATTGCTGCTTTTTTCGCCAGTTTGGCGCGCATCGGCGATGCCTTGTACGTCCCCAGAATTCGCAGGTGCGATGTGAAGAAGGCCAGTTCTTCGAGCGCCAGGCGAACCGGGCGTTCGCTCGGGTGACCTTCAATATCGGCATAAAACTGGGTCGCAAAGAACTGGCCATCGATCTGGTAGCTCTCAAGTTTGGTCATGTTGACGCCGTTGGTGGCGAAACCGCCCATGGCCTTGTAGAGCGCTGCCGGCACATTGCGGACCCGGAAGACAAACGAGGTGACGACCGGGGCATCTTCCGGCTCGGCATCGGCCGGCTCGGCGGCCATGATCACGAACCGGGTCATGTTGTGATCTTCGTCCTCGACATTGGCGCGCAGGGTCTTCAGCCCATAAATGTTGGCGGCCAGCGATGTGGCAAATGCAGCCTGGGTCACATCGCCTGATTGCGACAACTCACGGGCAGCGCCTGCGGTATCGGCCGCCACGACGGCTTTCAATCCAAGCTCGCGGATGACATCGCGGCACTGGCCAAGCGCGTGGACATGGCTGTGAACGGCCTTGATCGTGTCGAGGCTGGCATCGGCTACTGCCAGCAGGCAGTGGTGCACAGGCAGGAGATGCTCACCGATAATGTAGAGGCTCGATTCCGGCATCAGGTGGTGAATATCGGCGACGCGGCCAGCAAGCGAGTTCTCAATCGGGATCATGGCAAGATCGACCTTGCCACCTTCAACCGCACTGAACGCATCTTCGAAGGTTGCGCATGGCACCGGATCAAAATCGGGATAGGCCTCCAGGCAGGCAATATGCGAATTGGCGCCCGGCTCGCCCTGGTAGGCGATAGATTTAATTGCGGCAGTGTCGCTCACAGTTGTCCCCAATGAAAATCGCGGCGGATCCCCACCGCGCGAAATCAGATTATGCCGCGCGTCCCGCTGATTTCGCGCCGCGCCCGATCCAAGTCGGCGGGAGTATCAACACCGAACGGGACAGTGTCAACGCGAACGACGGCAATCGGCATACCATTGTCCATGGCCCGCATCTGCTCGAGCTTTCGCTCGCGCTCGCGCGGGCTGACCGGCAAACCGACAAACGTTTCTAGCGCCTCGCGGCGATAGGCATAGATGCCAATGTGATGCCAGAACGGACCAGATGCTTCCTCCGGAATCTGGCGCACGAAATCCTGAGCGACGGCGACGTCGGAGCCAGGGGAAAAATCGACGATAGCCTTGACCACATCCAGGTTGGCGATCTCGTGGCGATCGGTGATCTCGGCCGCCAGCGTTGAAATTTGCATCTCCTCATCGGCAAGGGGCGCAAGGCACTGGTTTATCGATTGCGGGTCCATCAACGGCAAATCACCCTGCAGGTTTATGATGAAGCGGAACTGCCCGTTCGGATCGCGCGCCTGAAGTGCTGCAAAAATGCGGTCTGAGCCTGACGGCAGATCCGGGTCGGTCACAACGGCATCGCCGCCGGCTGCAGCAACGACGTCAACGATCTCCTGTTCGGCAACGGCGACCAGAACCGGTCCGACCCGGGCCTCGATGGCCC
>JABDJG010000446.1 GCA_013002595.1 Hyphomicrobiales bacterium
CCCGGCCCTTCGGGTGGACCAAATCGGTCCATCGGACGTCGTTACAGCCCACTTGTGGTCGGCCAGACCACGGCGTGGACTGTGCCTTGCCAG
Source organism: Hyphomicrobiales bacterium (assembly GCA_013002595.1). Taxonomy (GTDB): domain Bacteria; phylum Pseudomonadota; class Alphaproteobacteria; order Rhizobiales; family Aestuariivirgaceae; genus JABDJG01. The sequence goes on from JABDJG010000446.1 coordinate 94, forward strand.
CAGACGCGAAAACCCGGTCAAATGATACACAATGAAAGCAAACCGCTTTAGGGTGCGGGGATGTCTGTCTCCAACAACAAGTCTGATCTGCCCTCGACAACGCCGGTCTCGCGGCGTGCCGAAACACGCGTTCTGCTGCAGATCGCCATGCCATTGATGGGCGCCTATCTCGCCGAACTGGCAATGTTTTTAACCACCAAGATGATTGTCGGCCGGCTCGGTTACCTTGAGCTGGCAGCTGTTGGCATCTCCGCCGACCTGACCTTTGAGGTGCTGGTCGTCTCGATGGGGTTACTGTCGATCGTCGGCGTTCTGGTTGCCCAGGCCGAAGGCGCCAGCGACAGGCCGCGGGCCGGCCTGGCTGTCCGGCAGGGGTTGCTGGTGGCGCTGGCCATCGGTCTGCCGGCAATGGTGCTGGTATGGAACCTCGACATTGTTCTGCGATTGACCGGGCAGGATCCGCAGGTCGTGGCGCTTGCCCGGCCATACCTCAACGCCCTGTCGTTCAGTGTCCTGCCAGTTTTGTGGTTCTCGGTCCTGCGCATCTTTGTTTCCGCCATCGCCAGAACCGGCATCATCATGGTGATCACCGTGGCGGCGGTCGCCCTCAACTACGCCTTGACGCTTGCGTTTGTGCACGGGCTTGCAGGCTTGCCGGCTCTCGGCATAGCCGGCGCCGGCTGGGCGACCACGATAGTCTCCTGGCTCATGCTGCTTGCCCTGACCGCCTATATGTTCGTCACGCCCGCCTTGCGCGGATACGGTATCTTCCTTGAGCGGCTGCGTGTCCACTCAGGCATGTGCGCCGAGATTGTCAAGCTTGGCCTGCCGGTTGCCGGTCTCGTTGGCCTGGAGGCCGGCATGTTTGTTGCCATGTCGGTGCTGTCCGGTGTGCTCAGCGCCAAGACGCTTGCCATCTACCAGATCATGACCGGCTGGATCGGCATCCCCTTTGTTGTGGCGCTCGGTCTTGCCGAAGCAACCATGGTGCGCGTGGCGCACGGTATCGGCCGCAAGGATGCGACTGCTACGCGCAATGCCGGTATGCTTGGCATGGCCATGGGCGCCGGGCTTCTGGCCGCCATGACCATCATACCCCTCACATTTCCTGAGTTGATCGTGCGTATCTATATGCGCGCGGACGACCCCACCTTCACCGAGATCGTCGCACTGGTGACCCCGCTGCTGATCATCGCGGCGGTTTTCCAGGTGTTCGATGGCCTGCAAGCGGTTGCCTCAAGGGCGCTGCGCGGAATTAAGGATACGATTGCGCCCCTGTGGCTCGCCGGCTTCGGCTACTGGGTCCTGGGCATCGGCGGCGGCAGTTTACTGGCCTTTCCTTTCGGCCTCGGCGCCACCGGCCTGTGGCTCGGCCTTGCCGCCGGCCTGATCGCCACAGGAAGCCTGCTCGCCTGGCGTTTCGAGCGGTTGACCAAAATCGACTTGACGCTGCGTCGATAGTGCACAGCACAAACATCCCGCACCGGTAGATTTGGCCACTTTTATGTGGGACAACAACTGCGGGACACTCTTCCCCAACGAAGAGCGTTCATCTGGAAGGATGGAATATCATGACGCCTGCCAAGCCGGCCGCGCGGCCTGCCAATCCCCGATTCTCTAGTGGACCCTGTGCAAAGCCACCTGGATGGTCAGTCGATCGTCTTGGTGATGCCATGCTCGGCCGCTCGCACCGCTCAGCCCAGGGCAAGCAGCGTCTGCAAAGATCGATCGATCTTACCCGCTCCGTACTGCAAGTGCCCGATGACTATTTGATCGGTATCGTACCGGCCTCCGACACCGGCGCCGTCGAGATGGCATTGTGGAGCCTGCTCGGCGCCCGTGGTGTCGATCTGCTCGCCTGGGAAAGTTTTGGCAAGGGCTGGGTCACCGATGTCGTTAAGCAGCTCAAGCTGGACGATGCCCGCCTGATCGAGGCCGGGTACGGCGAACTGCCCGATCTGTCGGCCGTCGACTGTAACCGCGACGTAGTCTTCACCTGGAATGGCACAACCTCAGGCGTACGCGTTCCCGATGCCGGCTGGATCGACGCCGACCGTGCCGGCCTGACGATTTGCGATGCAACCTCTGCAGCTTTCGCGCAAGACCTGGACTTCGCCAAGCTCGATGTCATCACCTACTCCTGGCAAAAGGTGCTCGGCGGCGAAGCTGCCCATGGCATGCTGATCCTGTCACCGCGTGCCGTAGAGCGGCTGGAGAGCTACACGCCGCCCTGGCCACTGCCGAAGATCTTCCGCCTCACCAAGGGCGGTAAGCTGATCAACGGGGTGTTCCGCGGCGAAACTATCAACACGCCGTCCATGCTGTGTCTGGAAGATTATGTCAAAGCCCTGGAATGGGCCGAGGGTCTTGGCGGCCTGCAAGCCCTCATTACCCGCGCAGACGCCAATAGCGCAGCGATTGCCGCATGGGTGGAGCGCAGCGACTGGGCTGACCATCTGGCGGTTGAGCCCGCCAACAGATCAAACACCTCAGTTTGTCTGAAACTGGCCGATCCCGATGCCCGCCACGAAATACCCAAGACAATGGTCAAGCTACTGGAAACCGAAGGCGTTGCCTACGATATAGGCGCCTACAGGGACGCCCCGGCGGGCCTGCGCATATGGTGCGGGGCAACGGTTGAGACATCCGACGTTGAGGCGCTTTTGCCCTGGTTGGACTGGGCCTATCAGACCACCGTAAACACATAAATTTATCGAACTACGACTGACACCAAAAGGAGACCGCAATGACATCGCGGGTACTGGTATCTGACAAGCTTTCACCAACCGCCGTCCAGGTTTTCAAGGATCGCGGCGTTGACGTGGATTATCTGCCTGATCTGGGCAGCGACAAGCAAAAATTGCTCAGCTGCATTGCCGATTATGACGGGCTTGCGATCCGCTCGGCAACCAAGGTTACTCCTGAGGTCATCGCGGCTGCAGACCGCCTCAGAGTCATTGGCCGTGCCGGCATCGGCGTCGACAATGTTAATTTACCTGCCGCCTCGGCCCGCGGCATCATCGTCATGAACACACCGTTCGGCAACGCCATTACGACGGCAGAACACGCCATCGCCATGATGATGGCTCTTGCCCGGCATATCCCTTCCGCCGATCGCTCGACCCATCAAGGTAAGTGGGAGAAAAGCAGGTTCATGGGCGTTGAGCTGTTCAACAAGACCCTTGGGCTGATCGGGTGCGGCAATATTGGTTCGATCGTCGCCGACCGGGCCGTGGGTCTCAAAATGCGGGTCGTTGCCTACGACCCCTTCCTGTCGCCGGAACGGGCCGTCGAACTTGGCGTCGAAAAAGTCGAATTGGACAAACTTTTGGCGCGGGCAGACTTCATCACCTTGCACACCCCATTGACCGACAAAACGCGCAATATCATCGATGCCAAGGCGATGGCCCAGATGAAACCGGGCGTACGCATCATCAACTGCGCCCGTGGCGGGCTCGTTGTCGAAGCCGACCTCAAGGATGCCCTCGATGCTGGCCATGTTGCTGCTGCCGCACTCGATGTCTATGAACGTGAACCAGCCACGGACCATCCCCTGTTCGGCTATGAGAACGTCATATGCACCCCGCACCTGGGCGCATCGACGGGCGAAGCACAGGAAAATGTTGCCATTCAGGTGGCCGAACAGATGTCGGATTACCTGATCAATGGCGCCGTCACCAATGCACTCAACATGCCGTCCATTTCGGCCGAAGAAGCCCCTCGCCTCAAGCCCTTCATTGCCCTTGCCGAACAGCTTGGCTCATTCGCCGGACAGCTGACCGAAAGCGCCATCAAGGGTATTGGCATCGAATATGCCGGAGATGTTGGCGAGATGAACACCAAGGCCCTGACTTCGGCCGCTCTTGCCGGTCTGCTCAGACCTATCCTTGGCGAGGTCAACATGGTTTCAGCCCCGATCGTCGCCCGCGAACGCGGCATGCAGGTTGACGAGGTCCGCCAGACCAAACGCGGCGCCTATGACAATTACATCCGTCTGACAGTCAACTCCGCCACCCAACAGCGCTCGGTTGCCGGCACCGTGTTCTCCGATGGCAAGCCGCGCATCATTCAGATCAAGGGCATCAACATGGAGGCCGAGTTGGGCGCGCACATGCTTTACGTCACCAATGAAGACAAACCAGGCTTCATCGGCGCGCTCGGCAGCCTGCTGGGCGATGCCGGCGTCAACATCGCCACCTTCCACCTCGGCCGCCAGGCGCAAGGCGGAAACGCCATCGCACTGATTGAGATTGATGACGTCGTGCCGTTCGATGTTCTTAACAAGGTAAATTCACTGCCGCAGGTACAACAGGCCAAACCATTGGCGTTTTTAGTTTAACAAGGCCTCTGCCTGGCGGGCTATCGGCTCGAGCACCTGCCGTTCCGGCCGGCTGCGCGCCAGGACACGCAGACCCGTCAGCAATCCTAAAAGCGAACATGCAGCATCGCCGGCATCAACATGTCCTGGAATTTCGCCGTCCGACTTGCCCAGTTCGATCAACTGGTGGAAGAAATCTTCGGTCTCCGAAAGACCTTTGGCCACCGCTTGAGCGATACGCTCATCATGTGCCGACATCTCGGTTGCAGTATTCACCAAAAGGCAACCTGAACGCTTCTTGTCACTCAGGGCCGTATCGACGACATCGTAGAACAATGTCGTGATCGCGCTGCGCGGTGAATGCTCCCGTCTGAGATCGGCCAGAAAGGCCCGGCGATAATGCGTCTCATAATGCTCAAGCGCCAACAGAAACAGATTCCGCTTGTCTTTGAATGTCGCATAAATGCTGCCGCGGTTGATGCCCATGCAACCGGTCAGGTCCTCGATCGAGGTTGCCTCATAACCGCGCGCCCAAAAGGCATGCATAGCCCTTTCCAGCACCTCGTCATTGTCGAATTTTTTTGCCCAGGGCATCCAGCAATCCCGGGTGAGGCTACTTTGGCGCCAGGACCATCAGCATCTGACGGCCTTCCATCTTGGGCTCCATCTCAACCTTGGCCATTTCTGTGATGTCGGCCTTGACCCGCTCGAGCAATGCCCGCCCGAGCTCAGGATGCGCCATCTCACGTCCGCGAAACCGCAACGTGACCTTGACCTTGTCGCCATCGTTGAAGAACCGCTCCATCGCGCGCATCTTCACATCATAATCGTGGGTGTCGATATTGGGCCGCATCTTGATCTCTTTGACCTCGATGACCTTCTGCTTCTTGCGGGCCTCGTTGGCCTTTTTCTGGGCCTGATATTTGAACTTGCCATAATCGAGCAGCTTACATACCGGCGGCTTGGCAGTTGGTGAAACCTCTACCAGATCAAGTCCTGCCTCTTCGGCAAGTTCCATCGCGGCCTCAACGCTCATCTCTCCTCGTTTTTCGCCCTCTCCATCGATCACCAGCACGCTGGCGGCATCGATTTTTTCATTCACGCGCGGGCCGTCGTCGCGCGGCTGCATGGGCGCCCTTTGTGGTCTGCGAATGGTCTGATCTCCTTTTCAATTGCTCATCTGGTCTTCGCGCTGGCAAAATGCACCGAATACCTCCCCGGCACAAGCGCAAACAACGCAGCTTTGGCCGGTAATTCTACCAATGGATAAGACGCACATGAGCATACAGGGAAGCCACAACGCCCGTGCCGGTATCGAACTGGCCTGGTTGTCCGATGGGCCGCAAGTCAAGGAAAATGCTCCAACCGGCTTGATCTGGCTCGGCGGCTTCATGTCTGACATGACCGGCTCCAAGGCGCAGGTTCTGGCTGAACTGGCTCGGGAGACGGGCCGCAACTGTATCCGCTTCGACTATTCCGGCCATGGCGCTTCAGGTGGCGCCTTTCGCGACGGCACGATCTCGACATGGCTGGACGAAGCCGTTCAGATGTTCCTGACCCACGCCCCCGGCCCGCGCATCGTGATCGGCTCGAGCATGGGCGGTTGGCTCGCATTGCTGCTGGCGAAGCACTTGCGCGCTCAAGGGCTGCCCGATGCCAGCCGTATCGCCGGCATGGTCCTCATCGCGCCTGCCGCCGACATGACCCGCGACCTCATGTGGAACAGCTACGGCGCCGATATCCGGCAGAAAATCAAGCTGCACGGCTGTTATGAGGCGCCTTCAGAATACGGTCCTGATCCCTACATCATTACCCGGGAGCTCATCGAAGATGGCAAACAGCACTTGCTGCTGGATGGCATCATGGACGCACCGTTCCCGGTCCGTATCCTCCAGGGCGAACAGGACCCGGACGTGCCCTGGCAGCACGGCATGAGGGTCTACGACGCGCTCACCGGCCCTGATGTCAGCTTCACGCTGATCAAGTCGGGCGATCACCGTCTGTCGACCCCGCGCGATCTTGAAACCTTGCGGCAGACCTGCATAAACCTGTGCCACCGTGCCGACAACCTTTAGGGCTGTCCCACCATCACGAGACAGAAGTGAGCCGTCGCCGTATCCGTCTCGGCGACCGGCAGGATGGTGTACTGAAAGGTCGCAATCAGACCCTCGGACTGCAATCTGTCTATCGCAGGAGCAAAACCGCCCAACCGCCAAAAATCACTTGCAATGACACAGGCCAGCCAGCCACCCGGCTTCACGATCCGCAAGAACTCGCTGAGCCGCAACGCGTTGACATGGCCAGTGGTAAACGTCCCGGCCGAGATCGCTGCATCATAAGTGGCATCGGCAATATCCAGCGGCTTGAGCAGATCCGCCTCTATCAGGTTTCGGTATATGCCCTTGGATCTGGCGACATCGAGCATTTCCGGTGACAGATCGATCCCATCCACATCGGTGTAACCAAGTTGTTGAAGTTCAGCGCCAACCAAGCCGGTTCCACATCCAAGGTCGACGATGCGCGGTGACGGGGCTCTCAGCGTTTGCGCCAGCATCTTGGCAATATCGGTGCCGCCGGTAAACTTGAGAGTACCGGCAACATCGTCATCGTAGTCGGCCGCCCATTCGCGATAGAGCGCTTTTGCTTCGTCGACAGACCGAAGGTTCCTGGCCTGCTGAACTCGTTGCTCTGCCGGTGCGCGGTTCATCACTTCACGCCTTCACATAGGCGTAGTAGTGACCTTCGGCATCTTGCGAGCCCGCAAAATAGATGTCGCGGGTATGCTCTTTAAGGATGAGCGCGCCGGCTCCCTCGAGCGCAGCAAGCTTCGCGCCAAAGCCCAACTCATCATGCACCTCACGATGCACCGTAAAGGCAAACAGCGCGCCCGGCTTCAACGTCCTGACAATCTCATCGAGGCAATCAGCGCCAACATGAGCGTGTGTAAAGGTGCCGGTACAGATCGCACCATCATAGACACCGGTTTCAATATCGAGAGGCTTCAGCAAATCGGCCACGAACAGCTTTTGATACAGACCGCGCTTGCCGGCCATCTCAAGCATGCTCTCGGAAAGATCGATCCCGTCCATCATGTCATAGCCCAGCTTGGCCAGCTCACTGCCAGCCAATCCCGTGCCACACCCGACATCAAGGATCAGGCCCGCTTTGTCAGGCTGATGATGCGCATAAAGTGCAGCGCATTTTTTTGGCGACACGTAATTCAGATTGCCGACCATCGCCTCATCATAGGTCTCGGCCCAGTCATGATAGAGCGCCTGCTGCTCATCAGCATCGGTGATGCTGTAGGCACGCGCCACCAGATCGGCGGCAGGATTATCTGCAGGTAACTTGGCCATGGCTGCCAAGATTAGAGTAACCGGGCAAATCGCGAAAGCAGCTTTTGTCAATGATGCAAGAGCCGGTGTGATCGTCTACAACACCAGCACACCCCGTCTTGCCGGCCATCCCATGCACACCATTGCCATCACCGTTGTTCCTGTCTTTGCCCTGATCGCGCTCGGTTATTTTGCAGCGCGCATCAGGTTCTTTTCAACCGAAGCGGAAACGGGACTTACCCGGTTTGTGCTCTACTTTGCGATACCGGCTCTGCTGTTCCGCACCATGGTGGCTGTCGATGTCGCCAATCCACCTTGGCGGTTATGGGCGGCATTCTTCACAGCGATCGTGGTCATCTGGGTGCTGGCAATTTGGACCTCAAAGCGGCTTGCCTCGATCTCTGCCAGCGGCGGTTCGGCCGCTGCCATAACGTCTTCGTTCGGCAATCTGCTGATGATGGGCATTCCCCTGTCGGTCAGTTTCCTTGGTCCTGCCGCTGCCCTGCCGGCCGGATTGATCCTGTCCATTCACTCTCCGATCCAATGGACCGCCGCGACCTTGCTGGCCGAGATGTCCGGCGAACGCAGCGACGCGTCTGTTTCCGCCATCTTGCGCGATTTGGTGAATGATCTCATCCGCAACCCGATTGTCGTGGCCATCGTGCTAGGATCATTGTGGAGACTGACAGGTCTTGGCCTGGCACCCGTTGCTGACCGCACTATCGCCCTGTTGGGTCAGGCCGGTGTACCGGCGGCCCTGTTCGCGCTCGGACTGTCGCTGGCCGGCTTCGGCTTCAAGGGCAACGTGCGCGGCGTTACGGTCATTTTGACGTTGAAGATGATCGTCATGCCGCTGATCGCTGCGCTACTGGCTGTAAAGGTTTTCCAGTTGTCACCGGTTGATGCTGGCGTCGTGATCATCTTTGCCGCGCTTCCGCCTGGCGTAAATGCCTACCTGTTCGCCACCAGATATGATGCTGCCGTAGCGCCCGTGTCCGGCGCCATCGCGCTGGGCACGGGATTGTCGTTGTTCACAACCTCGGTCGTCCTGTGGTTAATCGGACCGGTTTGAGCACTGATCAACTAGTGCTGTCGGCTTCGACTCGCAGCCTAAGGCCATCGACACCGGTCACTTTCACCCAGGAATTCTTGTCAAGATCAGGCCCCATGACATCCCACAATGTGTCGTCGATGCGTATCTGACCACGCCCATTGACGATCGGCGAGACAAGGACGTACCGCTGGCCGACATACTGGTTGATGCGCTTGTTGAGATGCGGCTGATCGCTTTCGACATGCTGGCGTTTGAGCACCCACGGCCGGCCGACAACGACAAACACAACTGACAGCACCGCAAAGATCGCGATCTCCACCTGCCAGGGCATGTCGTAGACCAGCTCGATAAGCCCGACGGCCGCAGCAGCTGCACCCAGCCACATGAAGAAAACCCCTGGAGCCAGCAATTCGATGATCAACAAAATGCCGGCAAGGATCCACCACGTCCAGCCACCAAAAATTCCAAGCAGCTCACTCATGATCTATCCTTTCCTTCACTACCAGCTCTTCAGCTCAAGAAACCGTCGGCACAGCGCCTGACCCACGCTTGCGCGGTGCTGGCGTAGGTGTCGGCCTTGGCGAACCACCGCCCGAACCGCCGCCGCCAAACGTTTCCCTGGCAATCTCGCCGATACCGGCAATCGAGCCAATCACCGACGAGGCCTCAACCGGCAGCATCAGAACTTTCTGGTTTGGCGATTTCGCCAGGCCTTCCAGCGCCTTGATGTAGTTGTTGGCGACAAAATAGTTGATCGCCTGCACATCGCCGCCGGCGATCGCCTGCGAGACCATGGTCGTCGCGTTAGCTTCAGCCTGGGCGGCGCGCTCACGTGCCTCCGCATCGCGGAACGCGGCCTCTTTGCGGCCCTCTGCATCCAGCATCACGGCCTGTTTCTCGCCTTCGGCTTTCAAGATCGCCGACTGGCGCGCGCCTTCAGCTTCAAGAATCGAAGCACGCTTGTCACGTTCAGCCTTCATCTGCCGCGCCATCGAATCGACCAGATCGCGCGGCGGGTTGATGTCCTTGATCTCGATGCG